>CAYJUB010000092.1:0-7392 GCA_964373145.1 uncultured Moraxellaceae bacterium | reverse complement strand
GTATTGCCAAGTGCAGTTCGTGCACGTGTTGCGGTTGAAGCGGCGCATGTCGATTACTGGTGGAAATTTGTCGGTCTGGATGGTCGCGTGATCGGTATGCGTACCTTCGGTGAATCTGCACCAGCGGCGCAGTTGTATAAGCATTTTGGTATCACGACTGATGCGGTTGTCAGTGCGGTGAAAGAGTTAGTTGGTTAATTTTAAGGGAAGTCGGACTTCATTATTTTTGGAGTTCGACTAAATCGTACATAAGGAGATGTATACATGAAATATATTTTGGCACTTGCCACTGTTGGATTGCTACTGAGTGGTTGTCAACCAGCGGTGATCACTTCAGCGAAATGGGATACTGTGGCTGCGCAAGGGATTAAAACACGTTGTGCGCGTGTTGATTTGCGGAGTCAGGCAGCAATGGATGAGGTCATGTCCAAATACGATGGCTGGAATCTAGTCTATATTTCTGAATATACCACTTCTAATAAAGTCGGTACTGATGCTGCTGTGTGTTTTCAGCGCGGTAGTTAATTCTTTAAGGTTCATCAATGTTAAACTCAAAAACGGTGCAGTATTCGCGCCGTTTTTTACGTTATTGCTTTTGTAATATCAATCATTTAACGTTTTAATATCATACGTGTTCAAATCTTGAGATTTTGCTAATGACCCAGCCCAGTAAGCCACTCCGCGTTGCCATCAATGGTTTTGGTCGTATCGGGCGTAATGTATTGCGTGCTTGGTTTGAGAACAACTGCAAACCCGACATTGAAATCGTAGCGATCAATGATATTGCCGAGTTTGATATTCTTGCGCATTTGCTGCGGTTTGATAGTGCGCATGGGCGGTTTGATGGGACGGTTTTGTTGGATGACTCACAGCTTATGGTGTCCAGTCATGGGCAAGTTCGTCAGATTCAATTGTTGCAACAAGCCGATCCGTCGAGTTTACCTTGGGCGGATTTAGAGATTGATTTGGTGCTGGAATGTAGTGGTCATTTCCGTTCGCGAGTGGATGCGTCAAGGCATTTGTCGGCGGGTGCGAAGCGGGTGATTATCAGTGCTGCGCCGTTTGATACGGTCGATGCAGCAATCGTCTTTGGTGTGAATGAAACGTCATTAAAATCTTCCGATAAAATCATTTCGAGTGTGTCTTGTACGACGCAAGCACTCGTGCCGCTGGTTAAGATTTTGGATGATGCTTTTGGGATTGAGTCGGCGTTGATGACGGAAATTCATGCGATGACGGCTGATCAATCGGTTCTCGATCATGCGCATCGTGATCCACGTCGTGCGCGTGCGTCTGCACAAAATATTATTCCGACGACTTCGAGTGCGTTGGGTGCGTTGAAGCGGGTTTTGCCGCATATGGCGAATCGGATTGAGGGTTATTCGATTCGTGTGCCGACGCTCAATGTGGCGGCGATTGATTTGTCTTTTGTGATGCAACGTCCTGCGACGATAGAGCAGATTAATCAGACTTTGGTTGAGGCTGCGTTTGGGCGTTATCAGCGGATTATGGATGTGACGGATCAACCTCTGGTGTCGAGTGATTTTAATCATCAGCCGTTTTCATTGGTGGTGGATAGTTTGCAGACGATGGTGGTGGGGCGACAAGCCAAGGTTTTGGCTTGGTATGATAATGAATGGGGTTATGCTAATCGGTTATTGGATTTGTGCGGCGTGATGGGGTAGGTTTGCCATATCGGCAATCTAATCCATTTCTTCTATCATTTTCTTAATTTTTACAGCTTTTTCGAAGTGATCTAATTGATGCGTCAGAATCCACCATTCCGCTGCTTCCATGAGGAGCTGTGGATTATCATTCTTGTTGACAAAAAACGCATAAAATGACAGTCCAACATTCGATCCTTTCAGTTCTATTTTTTTATTGCAAACTTCAATAATTCGCTGTTTTAAAATTGCGTTCATAATGACCTTTAATTAGATGATATGCTCTTATCACCTCGGTTATTGGGTTTGTGCGGCGTAATGGGGTAGTAAAACAAGAATATAGTAGGTTGTAAGAACTGCACAGCTACAGATAATAGTAATCTATACAGCTCTAAAAATTAAGAATACAGTCCCTTTTTTAATAATGTAGTTGCGCTAGCGCTTTAGTTAGTAAATTGGGTTTAAATCGATTGTTAATGTTGATCAAATGTGAGTCATATGAATGAGATGTGTGATCACTTAGTTTAAATAGGCTCACTTGATTGCTTAATGTACGATATACGATGATATATTCGTTACCACTGTCAATGAAATCCGAAAATTTAATAACAATTCCTTCACTATTGGAGTAGTAATAATCTATATCAATTGAAGAAATGCCAAAGAGTTTTAGTGTTTTGAATTTTCCTATCTTTTCGTGAAAAACTATCAAGGCTTTTTTATAACCATCGTATGTTACTTCAAATACCGAGTCATCCTCATTTAGTGTCTTAAGATCTACTAATACTTTCCCCGTGGTATGGAAGCCTTGAATAATTTTGGGTAAATCAATATTTAAACTCTTATTTACTTGATTGAAGCGTCGCTGAAGAGTAGTCATTCGCATGACTGTTTCTATGTTGTAACCAGAGCATGCAACGCCTCCGCCTGGCGTCATGTATGAAGTGCCATCTGATGTAGTTACAGATACATTCAAATTAACTTTTCGTAATGAGCGAAAGTTTTCAATTGTTAAAATTGGGTTAGCAACCTTAATACAATTAATTTTGTATCTTGCAATTGAACTTGGAAAATCGTCATGAAGAATTTGAATATATTTAGGATCAAACCAAATGTCAGGGTTAGTTTTGTGGTCATGATCTTCAATTAAAATCATAATGATACTGTCATCAGTAACTTTTGCTAAAGCTACTTCTTTAGTTCGCTTAATATATCCCTTACTTTTTCCACGGGTTTCAAACCCAATACCTAAATGGAAGTGGTATAAACCAAAATGGTTTAGAAAACCATCAAGGTAATTTGCGTCATTTAGATAGGAGCTCAGATATTGATTAGGGTCTTAGGAAGTTAAGCACAAATTAAAGTGTGGTAACTTACTAAGATGGAAACAAAAAATAGGTACTATCGCCGTTCAAGAATCACAGAAGCAAAATTTAGACAACTTGTTCGATGTTTTGCTCTAGATTTTACGGCATCTAGCACAGCAGAATTGATCGGAGTTTCTGTCCGATCAACGAACTCGATCTTTCTCAAAATACGTCATCGTATCGCAGAACACTGTGAACTTGAATCGCCTTTACAGGGTGCTGTTGAAGTCGATGAGTCCTACTTCGGTGCTCAGAGAGTTCGTGGTAAACGTGGTCGTGGTGCTTATGGTAAAACTATCGTTTTTGGTTTATTAAAACGACAAGGTAAAGTCTACACAGAAGTAGTTCCAGATTGCTCCAAAGCCACGCTACAAGGGATTATCCGTGGTCATGTTGACCTTGGTACTGTCATTCATTCTGATGGTTGGCGTGGTTATGAAGGCTTAGTTGATATTGGCTACGATAAGCATTTTAGAGTTAATCATGGTGCTAATGAGTTTGCCAATGGTGACCGCCATATCAATGGCATTGAGTCTTTCTGGAGTTATGCAAAAAGACGTTTAGCGAAGTTCAATGGTGTAGCCAAACATACGTTCTATTTGCACCTGAAAGAAACAGAGTATCGTTTCAATCATCGTCGTGATAACTTGTATCTTGGGTTGCTTAAGCTGCTAAGAAATAATCCGCTTTAACTTCCTAAGACCCATTGATTAATATTATTACCATGCTCAATAGCATGTTTTAAATTTGCGTATCCTTGTTTGAGATGCTCAGGTACAACTAGTTGTGTTGATTCAAAAAACTGACGTTTTTTCTGTTGAATATAACGATTTTCCCAATTGAAAAGTTGGAGTACTGCTTCTTTTTTATTGCTATAGGTTAACCCTAAGCGCTCCAAGTTTTTTTTTGCGATTTTATTTATGTCGATTGTCGTTGAAAATGCTAAAGCCATAATTTCCTTTATTTTAAAAATGGGTAAGTAAATGTAGGGTGCACATTGCCCACCTTAATTGAACTTGATCAAGCTTAGGTGCACAGTGTGCACCCTACAAGTTTTTATTTCATATATTCTTTGAAATCTTCCAACGGCGCATCAAAATCCGCTGAAACAGATTTTACCAGCCCTTGTATTCCCATCAGCGCATAAGTCCCCGTTGCAAACGCCACTAATTTCTTCTCACCTTCGGGACTGATACTAAAAATATCGACGCGCATCACAACCGTTCTACGTCCTTTTTTAACCACTGTTCCGACCGCTTGTAAGTCTTGCGCAGCTGGACGCGCGAGGAAGTGCATGTGCAAATCCTGCGTGACAGACATGACCTGCGTGTTATCCAACGCCAATACTAGCGTATACATGGCTAAGTCCGCCAAGAACATCATGGTTGGGCCTGAAATGGTATTGCCCGGGCGAATTTGTTTGGCGTGAAAGGGCAGTACGCAAACCGCTTCAGGTAATTCAATATGCTCAATTCGAATCCCTGATTTCATGAAATCAGGTGAAACTGTCGAAATAATTCCCGCGACGATTTCGGCTTGAGTAGGCGTAGCTTGCGTAGTGGTCATGTTTTCCCTTTTAGTCATTCAGATTTAAGACTTTAGATGTGGATTATGAGTGCTCAATCATGCCGCATACAATGATTAAAAGTGTGACACGCGATGGCATGATTTGCACCCTGTGAACTTGCACTGAACAGTACATCTAGGAAAAAAGGGAAAGTCAGTTTTATGCTTGTTGCGCTTTAAAGAGCATGAGCATGGCGACGCCGATGACAAAGAGTGCAAAAACGCGTTGCACAGTCTGTGCTTTAAACAGATTGATGAGCTGGCGTCCGCTGAACATGCCAATGATGCACGCAATAATAAAAGGTAACGCGATAGCGAGTGGAAACTCATGTCCTTGCATCAGATTAGAAATAATCCCAGCACTCCCAACCAACGCAATCACCATCAGAGACGTCGCAACAATACCATGCATGCTAATGTCAGTTGCTTTGCGTAGCGCAGGAACGAGCACAAAGCCACCGCCAACGCCCAATAGTCCTGTGAGAAAACCAGTTAGCATCCCAATGCCGCCCAAAATGACCACGGTCATGGGTGTCCAATTCAAACGTCCCGTATCAGGATTGATCGTGCATGGAGGGTAGATTTCATTATTGGCTGTTGGGATTAGAAGCCGTGTGGCGACAACCAACATCGTGATGGCAAACGCCGTCATCAGCCAATGTGCAGGGAGTAATTGCGCAACATAAAGTCCAGCTGGCGTCATGGGAATACCCATTAACGCAATCCAAAGGGCTGCCCGATAGCGCACCAATTTGCGGAAAAAACCTTCCACCGCACCGAAAATTGCTGCACCCGTGACCGCAAGCAGTCCAATCGGTGCAGCTTGAGACACTGACCAACCTTGACTAAACATCAGCGCAGGAATGGCGAGAATGCCACCGCCTGCGCCAGTTAAGCCCAGAATAATTCCAACACAAAGTCCAAGAATCAAGATTGTCAGCATGGTCAAAATCCTAGTTTTTTGTGACTTGTTTGGATTTGTAGTGATTGAATAATTCAAACAACGCCATGCCTGCGATCATCGCAATCACAAAAATAACGCCTTTGAATACCCCGCCACCAACCAATACCAGCGCAGGGCCAGGGCAGATGCCCGCAATTCCCCAGCCAATTCCAAAAATCATCCCACCGAGAATGAGGGGTCGGTCAATGTGTTTGCTGGTTGGCAGGCGCATCTGTAACCCGAGAAAGGAAAGCGTTCTTTTTTTTGCAACCAATAAACCGATACTTGCGATGGCGATGCCGCCGACCATCACAAACGCAAGCGAGGGATCCCAAAGACCCGCGATGTCCAAAAATCCCAATACTTTTGCTGGGTTGGTCATTCCAGCAATGATTAAACCAATACCAAAAACTAACCCCGCAAGCCACGTAAAGAAAATATTCATGTTAAAAACTCCCTAAGACATGGCGCATTAAGAATACGGTGATGATTCCTGATGCCATAAACGAACAGGTTGCGATGATTGAGCGCGGCGAGAGTCGGGATATGCCGCAAATCCCATGACCACTGGTACAACCTGAGCCATAGCGCGTACCGAAGCCGACCAAAAGTCCAGCGAGGACTAAGAGTGGATAATTCGCATCAACTTGAATGTTGGGTAATGGCGCGAAAAGGCTATAAATGAAAGACGCCATCAACATCCCGACAATGAACACCACGCGCCACAACACATCGTGCTTTATGGGTTTGAGTAAACCGCCAACAATGCCGCTAATGCCTGCAATGCGTCCATTCAAGAGTATGAACAGCACGGCAGATGTTCCAATGATCAAACCGCCGATGAAGGCGGAAATGGGCGTGAAGTGACTGGTATCAATTAACATGACAATCTCCTAATTTTTAGGGCAGTACAGCTCATACAACAGTCCGAGAATGCTCAAAGTTTTCTGATCGGCGACGGAGTAATAAATACGTTTCCCTTCGCGGCGAGTCTGAACAAGGTTTTCAGTTCGCAGCACTCCGAGCTGTTGCGATAGTGTCGGTTGGCGAATCTCTAACGCTTCTTCTAATTCGCTGACCGACATTTCGCCTTGGCTTAATTGACAGAGCAACAGCAATCGATCTTCATTTGCCAGAGTGCGAAGGACAGTTGTTGCTTCGCTTGCTGCCACGCGCATTTTGGTCATGTCTGGTGGCTGTATAGTGTTCGTGGAAGTCATGAGCGTCCTCGTTAATTCACTTGATAATATATTATTGACATACAATATATAATAAAACATAATGTTTGTAAATATATTGTTTGAGGTGATGGCGATGCTTCCGCGTATTGATAGTGCACATATAGAAACACCACAAATAGAAAGCTTTTTTGATCAGGTTACAGGCACTGTGACTTATGTGGTTTACGATGAAGCGGGCGGACATGCAGCCGTGGTTGATCCTGTTTTGGATTTTGATCCGAAGTCGGGTCGGACGAAGACACATTCTGCGGATGCGGTGATTACGTTTATCCGTAAAACTCAACTGACCTTGGATTGGATTTTGGAAACGCATGCGCATGCCGACCATTTATCGGCGGCGAGTTACATTCAAGACCAGTTGGGTGGACGCATTGCGATCGGCGAACACATCACGAAAGTTCAGGTCGTTTTTAAGAAGATCTTTAATCTTGAACGCGGGTTTACTTTGGATGGTTCGCAGTTCGATTATCTGTTTAAGGGTAATGAAACCTTTAAAGTTGGAAAACTGACTGGGCGTGCGATCAATGTGCCAGGGCATACGCCAGCGGATTTGGCTTATCAATTTGGCAATGCGGTTTTCGTTGGCGATACGTTATTTATGCCTGATGTTG
>CAYJUB010000091.1:0-7435 GCA_964373145.1 uncultured Moraxellaceae bacterium | reverse complement strand
ATGCAGCGGCTGCACCACCCATCGAACCACCAAACAACACGTTGATGATCGAACGGTTCATTGCACGGCACATGATGTAAGACAGAATCGCACCAGAAGAACCAACCAGTGAACCTGCAACGATCAACATGTTGTTTTCAAGCGTGAAACCAATACCTGCCGCAGCCCAACCTGAGAACGAGTTCAACAGTGACACAACCACTGGCATATCACCGCCACCGACTGGTGCAATCCACACCCAACCAAATGCCAATGCAAAAGCTGTCATTGCCCAGAATGCATTCATGTTGCCAGTGGTAAAGAAGTAGATACCAGAAACTAGCATTGCACCAAAAATGAGTGCTTGAAGTGGTTTAACCCACACACCTTTGATGGTTTTTGCCCACTTCTTCGCAGCAAGTTTACCGTAAGCAAATACAGATGCAGTAAATGTAATCGCACCAACAAAGCAACCAACAAACAATTCAAACATATGCACACTGCTCATGTGAGCATGTTTTACGCCTGCCGCAGTTAAAGCTGCTTCGTTTTGTGCAAACAATTCCGTCAACTGGTTGTTATGCAGAATTGCTGCAATCGCAATCAATACCGCTGACAAACCAACTAAAGAGTGCATTAACGCCACTGTTTCAGGCATTTGTGTCATTGGAACCGTTCTAGCACGAGCGATACCTACAACAGCACCCAGTGCCATTGCGCCAACGATCATCCATACAACAGGATGTTCTGCAATAAAGAACGTGGTGACAACCGCAATTGCCATTGCGATCATGCCATAACGGTTACCCGCAATCGCTGTTTTAGGTCCAGATAAACCACGTAAAGTCAGAATAAAGAGGACAGCACCAATCAGGTAGAACCAGTTGGCATATTCACGAATTAATTCCATCAATTAGCCCTCTTTTTTCTTTTGCTTTGGCTTGAACATTTCAAGCATACGCGCGGTGACCGCAAAGCCACCAAAAATGTTGATACTTGCCAAGAACACAGCAACGCAGCCCAACACACTCACAACGTTCACGCTTTGGAATGCAACATTTGCATCAACAAGGCCCGGAATACCAACCGTTTGCAACATCGCACCAACAACAATAATTGAAGATAGTGCGTTGGTTACAGCCATCAGTGGTGTATGCAGCGCAGGAGTTACCCCCCAAACCACGTAGTAACCTACGAAGATGGCAAGGACGAAAATTGTAATCGTTTCAACCATGAGTATTCTCCTTAACCGCGCTTCAGCAGTACTTGACCGCCGTGAGTGACGAGCAATGCTTTTTGAATCTCTTCTTCAGGATTCAATTGCAAATTGCCTTCTTTATCAAACAAGGTCGATACGAAATTAAAGACGTTTCGTGAATACAGTGCAGATGATTCAGTTGCCAATGTTGCTGGAATATTTGGGACACCCAAAATCTTCACACCATTTTCAGTGAATACTGTTTCACCAACGATAGAACCTTCAACGTTGCCGCCAGTTTCAACAGCCATATCGAGAATGATCGAACCTGGTTTCATTTTCGCAACAGTTTCAGCTTTAATCAGACGTGGTGCGTTACGACCAGGGATCAATGCTGTAGTAATTACGATGTCAGCATTCGCTACAGCTTTATCAACGATAGCCGCTTGATCTTTAATGTACTGTTCGCCCGGCTGCCAGCCATAACCACTTTTTGCAGCTTCAGCAGCACGTTGCTTTTCTTCATCAGACATTGGAACGTCTAACCATTTACCACCCAAAGATTCAACTTGCTCTTTGGCTGTTGGACGCAAGTCAGTCGCTTCAACGACCGCACCTAGACGTTTCGCCGTTGCAATTGCTTGCAAACCAGCAACACCAACACCCATGATCACGATACGTGCAGGTTTTACAGTACCCGCAGCAGTCATCAGCATTGGGAACATGCGCTGATATTCATTCGCAGCGAGCAAAACTGATTTATAACCAGCTAAGTTGGCTTGCGAAGACAATACGTCCATATTCTGTGCACGTGACAATGTGCGTGGGATCAATTCCAAAGCAAATGATGAAATGCCTTGCGTAGCAAATGCATCTAAATCTGGATTGCGGTATGGGTCAAACATACCAATCACAATGGTATTCGCACCAATTTTTTGAATTTCGTCGGCCTTCGGCGCGCGAACCTTCAAAATAATTTGACTGCCAGCATAGGCATCATCAGTAATGGTTGCACCCGCTTGTTCAAATGCGCTGTCAATATAGGCAGCTTTTACGCCCGCGCCACGTTGAACAACAACAATATGACCGCTAGCAGTGAGCTTCTTGACGGTTTCAGGAGTAGCGGCGACGCGAGTTTCGCCCGCAACGCTTTCGGTTGGTATTCCGATTTGCATGAGTGTTCCTCAAGCTGTGATTGTGGTATGAAAATCTTTTGATAAAAGACTTCCGTGCTAAGTCCTACACAAAGGCGGATGGATTGTACTGCAAAATGAGTGATATTTTAGTGGCGAATGGTGATATTTTTTTAATGATTGGCGAATAAATAAGCAAACTTCAATATAATTATATTATTTTCAAAATCTTACATTAAATTTATATCGTATTTATTTTACTTGAAAGATTTCAAATAAAGTGTTCAACCTAAAAACAATCGCGAATTTTTATTATATACAGAGATTCTTTGGTGCTTTGGGTCACGACTATCCATCATTACAACAAATTTGGCGTGAAAAACGACTGACTAGAACACGCCAAATGTTGAAATGTTATTGCAAACAGCCGACGGAATGCGCTTCAAATCGAAAATTAAGGCACTGTCCGTCGTGAAGCCAATTGCAACCAGCCACGGATAATCCGATATAAATGCCAGCAAATGATAAAGAACCATAATGCAGCACCCGCCAGTACCAACAAACCACTTAACGACAAAAGACTAAAGCTACTCATTGGATCATCAGTCGCTATTCCAGCAATCCCTGCTGGCAATCCGACAATAATTAACAATGTCGCGATCAGCGCCATCACGATGCCATACCAAAAGGTATTGATCTGCCACTCAAAATGACTTTGTAACCATGTGCCTTGCGAATCACCGCGCTTGACATAGTTAATGATAATAGCAAGCAACCACGTCAACCCAACCGTAAAAAAACTAAACAGATAAAGCGCATAAGTGACATGATTGATTATGATCAATCCACCCTCATCATTTGTGGGTGTTTGATTTTGAGTAATCGTATAGTTGCTCATCTTATCCTCTATGGCTTAGTGAGTGTTGCCTGCAATTGTAGTATGCCGCCAACCTGCTGCTCTATATCTAACTGGTCAATTTGAACACCCGATTGTGCAAGTCGTGTAAGCCAAGTACCGAGCACCGCAAAACTTTGATGACTTGTCGTCACCATCACCCGCCCTTCAGTTTCAGTCTGAGTCAGCGTTAAACCTTGTTGCGCAGCAGCATCTTGGACAATCGTCGCCAGTGGCTGAACAGGGCCAGTACTCGCTTGCAGATGCGGCGCTTGTCCACGCATCCAAAGTAAGAGTTGACGTTGTTGATCTGCATTGGCTTGTGCAGTTTCAGCTTTGTGATGTAACCAATAGCCACCACCACCCACGATAAATACCGTAAGAAATGCACCTAAGATCAATAATGCTAATTGATCACGCTTCGGCAAATGACCGAACATGGCTTGAATTTGATCAATCTGTTGATTGATGTTTTTCACGAATCCGATTTGACTTATATTCATAATTTCACCCGAATCGTGCCTGACACCTGACCTGATGCATTACTGTCTGCTTGTTTAGTTGCTGAGTTGACTGCACCGAGTTCAGCAGTCAACCCTTGTGTGGCGATTTGTGATCGTAGATTTTCTAATGCAGGCAAACTTGGCGCATTAATTTGTAGCTCCAACTGACCGGTACCTGAATTAGCCGCGTAATGTATTTTTTGAGCTGGCAAATTCGCTTGGCTCAATGCTGGGCCAACGCGGCTGAGAATCGACAAGGCTGTCATATCGACTGCACCCAGACCATTCAAATGTCCTTTCATTTGTTTTTTCAGGTCAATGATTCTTTGCTCATCAGGAAACCATTGACGATATTGCTCTTCAGCTTGTGCTTTTGTTGCTTGCTCGACATGGTGATAACGCCAAATCCGCACGGTGTCATAGATCATTTGCACAGCGATTGCGCCAACAAAAACAGCCGCCACCACCTTCCAATATGCTGAAATGCCCGACTCTTGCTTATTGACCGTTAAGTTATAGGGATGCTTATGCGTCACACCATCAACTGCAAAAACGGAAGAAACAGGCGTATCGAGCAATTGCCAATCAAGACCAGAAGACGCCTTTTGTGCGTCTAAAGTCACACGATCTGCATCGTTTAGCTGACCAATCACCTGAATTTGTTGAATATCATTTAAACGCGCCATCGTGACAGCGAGATTATCTGCGGATACAGCATAGGACTCATCCAACCGCAAAATTCGATTGTTACCATCGAGTAGCAATGTCGCACTACCCTCCACCATGGGTAACAACAAAAAGTCAGGCAATGCCGCAACTACGCGCCAAGGCGTTAAACCAAAACTCGCGAGTAATGCTGCGACATCTTGCTGAGGCTTCGCGAGCACAGTCAGATCATTACCACGATGTTGATGACGCACATCGAGTTGGTCGATTGGTGTGAGTGTGTATTCCTCAAGCAGATAGCGTAAACCATTGGTACCAAGTTGACGCAACTGCGGACGTGACATCGGCTGACGCAACATTTGCACGCTAGACGTCGGGAAGAAAACCGTCACTTCTTGTTCATTTTCAGGGGCAGTCGCCGCAAGCAACGCATCCCAACCATGTACCGTCTGCCAACCTTCCTCACCATGCGGCTTAGACAGCCTCCAGCGAAAAGTATTCGCAACTGCCACGCCATCCTGACTGCGTCCGCCGTATTCTGGCATCCATAAATACAGCATTGTTATTTTCTCCAAGCCATCAGTGATGATCCACCAATGGTACAAATCGAGCTTTCTCGACAGATAAATCTAATAAAATCATGGGTTGTTCAAATACCCGTGCTTCTGCTAATCCAAAACTTTCCGCTTCAACATCCAGCAATAATCCAGCGATGTATGCAATCACATTCATATGGCAGACCACAACCATACATTGTGCAGAATATTGTATTTGCAACGCTGATAACGCATCAACAGCAATCCGTGGATCCGCATCAGGTGTGATCAAATCCAGCGTATGCAATGCAACATGAGGCAAAGCTTTTTGATGTGAAATTTCTTGAAATGCTGCAGCGGTCTGCTGTGCACGAACATAGGGACTCGCAACCAATAAATCAGGTTGATATTTCGCCAGTACTTGAGTTGCTGTTGAATGTGCTTGTGCAACACCACGTACTGTTAAATTCCTTATCGCGTCATTGACTTGATAAGCTTCAGCCTCACCATGACGCACTAAAATCAATTGCATAATGACTTATTCATTCCTTTAAAAACCTGACTCAAGGATTTTGAGGTTGTGGTTCAGCATGGGGTAACACAAATTCGACATCACTGCGATGACCCGTTTGCATCAACGACAAAGCAATCCCGAGCGGCGGCTTCCCTTCATAAATCACATCATACAATGCGCAAGTCAGTGGCATATAGACATCCAATGCCAATGCCTGTGCACGGACTTGGCGAATGGTATTGATGCCTTCAGCCGTTTGACCCAGCTCTTTGACCGCTTCTTCTAAAGATTTGCCATTGCCTAACGCAAAGCCAATTTGGTAGTTACGGCTTAATGGACTGCTACAGGTTGCGATCAAATCACCGACACCAGACAAACCTAAGAAGGTCAATGGATTCGCACCGAGTTTTACTGCAAATCGGCTCATTTCTGCCAATGCTCGTGTCAACAGCATCGCGCGCGTGTTTTCACCTAAGTGATACGCTGCGCCCATACCCATCGCCACAGCATAAATATTTTTTAATGCACCGCCCAATTCAACACCTTGTACGTCTGTATTGGCAAAGACACGGAACAGCGCACTCGCCAATGCTTGATGCACTGCAGAACGTACTGCCTCACTAGGACTGGCTATCACGGTTCCAGCAGGAAGGCCGGCCATGAGCTCTTTGGCAAGGTTCGGGCCTGACAGTACGCCATAAGCCACTTGTGGAAGTTCTTCACGAATGATATCGCTCATCAACGCAAAGCTATCTGGCTCAATGCCTTTGGTCAATGAAACAACCACTTGCCCCGTAATAAACGGTGCGACTTGACGTAAAACCGTACGAAAATTACTACTCGGAATAGCAACCAGAATTAAATCACGGTCACGAACCGCAAACTCAAGACCACTGGTGAATGATAGATTTTCATCCATGACAAAATCAGGTAAATACCGTTGATTGCGTCGTGTTTCCTGCATATCTGCAGCAACTTCAGCATCGCGAATGAACATGCGCGTATCGCAGCCATTACGAGATGCAAGATTTGCGATTGCTGTACCAAAGCTACCACCACCCAGTACGGTCACACGCATGGGTGCACACTTGGCTGGGTCTTGTTTTTTATCAATTGCGATGTCAGTCATCAGTGTTACTTATCCATTTTGAAAAACGATGTTTTTTAATGCCACTCTTTTAAAAATCCATCGACGCTAATCCGCTCACGAACAGGAATCTCACGCGACAATGAACCAATATAAACAAAACCCACAATAATATCTTGCTCAGCTAAACCAAACGCCTCTTTGACTACAGGTGAACTTGTAATTGCGCCAGTACGCCAGATTGCGCCATAACCCAGTGCTTTAATCATTAATAAGATGTTTTGAACAGCTGCACCTGTACTTAAAATCTGTTCTTGTACAGGCACTTTTGGATGCTCTTGCACATGCACAACACAAACCAAAATCAATGGCGCGCGTAAAGGTTGCGCGCGAACTTTACGAAATAACTCTTCATCGGTTTCACCACGCGCAACTAAGGCTTGATGTAACGCATCGCCCATTTTGATGCGCGAATCCCCTTGAACCGTTAAAAAACGCCAAGGTTGCAAACGATGATGATCAGGCGCAGTCAATCCAGCCTGAATCGCAAACGCCAACTCTGCTGGACTTGGCGCAGGTTCGGATAGCGAACCATCTGAGTTCCGCGCGTTAATCATCTCAAACAGCTGTTCAGATTTTATATTCATGATGATTAAGCATCCGCCAAATCAGAACGTAACTCAAGCCAATCCGCTGCAATCGACCAAGTAGAATGTGCCGCTTTACTGCCTGTAAACACGCCAGCATGACCGCCTGGAACCACTTGGAAAGTCTTATCTAAAGAACCGACCACACTCATAATCGCACTGGCTGAAGCCACCGTCGCAATCACATCACTGTCGCCCGCAAATGCGAGTAGTGAACTTTTAATCCGATCAAAACTCACTTCATGACCGCCTAAACTGAAATAGCCACGATGCATCC
>CAYJUB010000090.1:0-7534 GCA_964373145.1 uncultured Moraxellaceae bacterium | reverse complement strand
ATTTAGCTTATGTTTACTTAGGGTATTGGGTGCCACAAGCAGAAAAAATGCGCTACAAATCAAATTTCTTACCACTCGAAGTTTTGCTGGATGGGCATTGGCAACGTTTATCTCGCGCCATGACTGAGACAGAAATGGCTCACCTCATCAAAAGATTATCACGCGATGAAAATATTCAAGATTACAAACGCTTGCGCTAACTCAAAAAATCATTCAAACGAATGGATTCCCCCGGGTTAATGCCATCAAAACCGCATCCTCTTTACCACTCGCAAAAACTGCACGATCTGCTGGGTAATAGTTTTTGCGAATACCCATCTGGTGAAAACATACAGTTTGATAGAGGGATATCGCTGGGGTATTGCTGCTGCGAACTTCCAAAAACACCATCACACAAGCTTCGCCTAACCGCTCTAAAGATTCTTCTAATAAAGCCAAACCACATCCCTGACCTTGATATTTGGGATCGATTGCCATAAGCAATAAATTCGCTTCATCCAATACGAGCTGCAAGATACAAAAACCGATCACCTGATCGCCATCGACCATGACAGTACAACGCTGACCCGCGGCTAAACTTTCCTGAAACTGACGTTCACTCCATGGATGATATTCAACTTGATGTTCAATGGCAGCGACTGGCGCAGTATCCGTGAGAAGCATGGGTCGAACAGCGTATCGAGGCATGAGGAGAATCACAACAATGTCAGAATTAAAACCAATTATACGCTGAAAGCCCCTTATACAGAGACTTTGTCAGACTGGAAAGCGGCCCATAAAAAAAGGAGACTCCTCTAAGCCTCCTTTAATACCTATGCTTTATTAAATCGAGTTAAAAAACACGGTTATCGCCTTGGTCGCGCATCGTTTCGTAAGTTTGAGCACGAATACGATCTTCAGGAGCACTAAACGTCTGATTGCGCAACGTCGTAATGGCTTGCTGACGATTCACTTCATCGGTCACGCTTGCCTTGATTTGCTCACGCGCTTTGAGGTAACCATTCAATTGCGACTGCCAATTTGCGTTTTCAACATCAAGCTTACCTAAACGATCCGCTGCCGCTGGGCCGACCAAACTTTCACGCATGGTGCGTAACTCTTCAGCAGAACCACCGCGTGCCTGAATTTCTTGGGTCAACTTTTGCAGCTCTGAAAATTGCATGAGGGGACGCATGCTTTCCGCCAATGAAGGCGGGAGTTGATCCATCAGTGCTGCAATTTTTTTAGCTTTCTGGTCGGCACTTAAGCTCTTATCCGCATTGATTTTCATCACATTAATATTATAAAGATCGTATGCTTCTTCATTACCAAAGAACACTTCCGATTCCACTCGGGTAAAAAACTTCAATCGCAAATCTCTCAGGGCAAGCACGATCGATTGCAAAGAATCTGGCGTTTGGCTTTTGACCTGTGTCGAAGGTTGAATCTGAGTTTGCGCATGGCGATACGCAATATATTGATCAAGCAATTTCAGCGCATAGGGCAATGCTGTATTTGGCAAAGTGGTTGTCAGATACTGACGAATATCGGTAATGAGCTGCGCTTCGGTTTTTTCACCCAAACTTGACAAGAAATAATCAAAGCAATTACGAATACCAATCGTCAGCACCAACTGACCGCCTTTATCAATTTGGAGTGGGCAGTCAATTTCTGTTCCGCGCAATGACGGCGCTAAAGTAGGCATTGGGCCTGGCACGAGGTCTTTCGCTGGCGTTGCCGCTGCCAGACCCGCTAGCTCAGGTTGCGTTTGAATTGAAGATTGGGTGGTCGTCGTTGTGGTTGAGTCCACCGTTTTTGGTTTCAATAACCAAATCGCGGCGATAACGAGCAGGAGTAAAACGACCAGACCGATAATCAGTGCCGTTTTTTTTGCCGAAGATTGCATTGATTAGATCCTTTAATGTTGTTATTCGCAAAGTGACCATTTGCTTTGTCACAGGATGACAGAGCGAGCTAGACTAGCGGTCATTGATTCTTTTTTCAACACTCAAATCGCAATACTTTTCCGACAATAAAAATATGACAAACAAAAAAAAGTGGCAGATAATCAGATACAAGGTTTTTTTTAATGAATGCGACCGCAATAAAAATTCAATATCGGTTGATTTATAGAATTTTGCCACTCCTGGTTTGTCAGTCGCATACTGGAGAACTAAAATGGGCTTAGGAATTGTAATTCTTGCTCTTGCACTATTGGTGATGACCGCGGCACTACCCGTTTGGCCTTATAGCCGTAAATGGGGATATGGACCGAGTTGTTTAATCGGCATAGTTGTGCTCATTTTCGTAGTGCTGTTTGTCGGCCGTGTCTAAATTCATCAGTACAAAGCACCGCCAATGTCCGTGCTCTAGCGATTGGAATCCTGCGCATGCTGCGCAGTTTTAGACAATGGAGCAAAATAAGATGAGCGATCACACTTTTGGAATGGATTGCAAGGAGCGAGTTGCATACGATTTGATGCAACTCATCGGCTCACGTAGCGTGGATGAAGATGATCATGAGCAACCCAACGTCAAAGACTATTACCTAAATCTTTATGCGGATTGTCTGCGCGTGGTTGATCGGGATAATGCTTCGCTGACGATTGAGTAAGTCAAGTATTCGTTAAACCCATGTCATCACTGCGTCAGCGCACTTTGCTTTTTTATTTAAGAGATTGATGAATGATTTCATCAATTCGTCATTTATGATCACTATAGTGACAGTACACAAGGACGCTACCTAACACTGTGGAAGTTAAGACCAAAATTTAGACCAACAAAACTCAAGCCCATTTCTTTAGATTTGGGCTTTTTTGTTGGTCCGAACAAAAAATATTCATTGACGGTCATCCTAATCATATCACCAGTTCCACGTGTTCCACTCTAAGTTATCCACAACCTTACCCTCAAGCATTGGGGGTAACTTCATGAAATACATGGCCGTACCGCTGACAACAAAAAAGCCCTACAGCAAATTGCTAAAGAGCTTTATGTATTTTTCAATGAGAACACTGATACGAATAATAGATATCGTTTTAATTTTTCAAACTATGAAAAATACTCGTAACCAATTCATAAATTTCATGTTTCGGTAGATCGGCTCTTCCTTCGGAAAAAGCCAGTTCAGAGCAACCCAGAGGATGCATGCCTAGAATGTTTGAGTGCACTGGACGCTCTTCGATTTCCACATCGAATCCCAATCCTGTGATTGCAGTTATGATTTTGTGTTCAAACTCAACTGGGGAGATGTTGTGATCTACACATGATTTAACATCAATCGCTATTTGTACGTCTGACATCATGTCTGCTCTTTTTAGTAGATATAGCAATGATATTGCCAGACTTCGTTGAATTATAAAATAGCTTTCTTTGTGTTCTTGTTGTCATATCACATGATACCTATCAACTCTATGTGAAGCACAATCAGAATCGCGAACAAACTCTTGTTCTATTTTGAGCATACGTGCAAATAAAAAGGGCAACCACCATTAGCAGCTGCCCCAACAAAATTAAGCCTTTAATTCCAATTCTTCTGATAAGGCTGTTTCCAATAAAGCTCTGTTTTTATGCTATATGTTCCATCAGGTTTTAATGAAATAATATAAAGAATGTCTTTACCACGACGATGATTGCCACTTCCTTCTGGGGTTTGGAATTTATATTTAGCGACCTCTGTAGGAGGGGTTAGTACGATACTTTTCCATGCAGAGACAGGGAGTTTATCGATGGCAGCTTCTACATTTTTAGTCCGTACAGTTGTATTATAAAGAGCCGCTCCTTCATTTTCTCCTAATCTTACATTTTTGACCAATTCCCCATGCCGCATTTCATCACCAATAATATAAACAGGTCTAGCTTTTAATTCTGGGATTTTTTGCTGCTCCTCATAAGTCAACCAAGGAGCATAATCAATGATAATCTGCTGTGGGACGTAACCTTCGGGGGAAACTTTGCAGGTACTATCAGATGTGAGATATTTCCCCTCCCTCTTAACAGGCATATTTCCTTTATTATCATAAAAATTAGCACACAAAGGCCAGTTATTTTTAAAAACAAAACCAACATTATGCTGGGATGGCCCTACAACAAATGTGATGCTATTTTTCATTATTGGTGCTGTAGCTTGACAACCAGTTAATAAGAAGATACAGCAACTTACCAAATATTGTGATTTCATTTTTTTGTTCCTTTGTTTAAATCCAGATTGAATGTTAGTTCTGTCCCATAATTGGTTTTAATCCAGTCTAGGTATTTTTGTGTCTGAATGATTTCGTTCTTTTCAGGATCTGTTGAATAAACAATCGTTGCGGTTTTAGTCACATCATTGGATTTCAACTCCTGATATTCAGTTAAAGCCTTACAGCTACCAAAGATCTCTTTGGGTTTGCAGTCAGGATCGCGAGCAAACTCTTGTTCGAGGGCTAAAAATTTCTCGAATTTACCAGTTTTTGCATCTATCAAAGACTGATTTTGAAAATCTAAAGTGTCTTTCCAATTGAGTTTCAGATGCATTGGCATGTTAGGAAAGCTTTTTATCTCGCTCACAAACCAATTGTTTTGTGCGAGGTACGCTTTCATTTGGTCTATATCCATTCCCTTAACATTACTGAAAGGAATTTGCTTTTTGGTCAGATAATCTTCCACATCTTGCTTGGTCAACTTCTCTAACTGTTCTTTTGAGAAAGCATAGCCTGACAGGTAGTCGGATGCTTCTGCGGCGGTCATACCTGTTAGATGTTGGTTGACCTGATTGTTAGTATTCCACGTGTTTGCCCAAGCAAAATCCCGACCTGGATCAAAGTATGGCCCTACAATTCCACTTCGACCATTAAATGTAACATCATTGCCTGTACTATCATGCACAATCGGATTACTGACAACGTTGTATTCCCGCTTGGCAATTAGAGTATTATTAAAATCTATGCCTGATTTTTTGGCCTGATCAATCATCCACATGAGTGACACGTCACTCAGATCACCGTCACTATAACCACCACCAACATCGCTATGCGAACCCATAAAGCCGCGCTCAATTCGTGTATTGGTTTGCTGCTCTAAACCCGCTTCGTCTGTCTTATAAGTCTTACCATCCTTGCTTTGTGCTTCGCCAACATCGTCATAAATAGATCGAGCCTTAAATCCTTCGCGATGATCGTTTACTGCCACTGCGTGGGCAACCGCTTTGAAACGTTCAGATACGTCTATATTCATGTGCTTGTCATTAAATTCGGTCATATCGTCATCAGGGTTTACACCAAATGCTGGTACAGAATCCCACACTCCCATGAATCGAAAATTTATTTTGATCTTATTGTTGAGTAAACATTCAAGGCTTAGTCGTCCCCAATCAGTTTTGGAGACCCCTATAGCCTGATAGGACGGATCAAGTATTTCATCTTTATCTGAATATGTTTGCATCAACAAGTATTCCAACTTACTCGCAAACAAGCGGGCTGAGGCTGCACCACGACTAAAGCCGATTGTGTCAATATTAATGATTTGTTCGGTTTTACCATCACCCGCTTTCTTTTGCGCTTCGATGACTTTCTGAACATACTGTGAAAAATAGACGAGCATTTGATCCACGCGGTTAGGCAAAGAACCACCTGTTGCATTGTCTGCTGTATTGAGAAACATGGAGTTAGACCCGATCTCTGTCGTTTCATCTTCCGTACCAGCACCTGCGATATAAAAGACATTATCATGATTAGCTGTTAGACCAGATACTTCGCTTTTATTGCGCTCAGGAACAAATTCCAAGTCAGTTGCATTAGCATTACTTGTAAATTTTGTTTCTTGATTTTTCCATAAAGTCTCAGTAACGTTGATTTTATTGGTCAATGACTCTTTTGATGCGTAAGCATCCATAAATTTTTCGACATTACTTGGATGATCATTAGATGTGGTATTCCCAGTTCCATCAAAAGCAAATAATAACAACCCCTGCGGATCACCATACTGAACAGGTTGCTGGTTCACATAACCATACAGGTTTTCACCGCCCTTGAGTCCTAGCGGATCAGGTGTGGTATAGCGTCCCGTTGCTGGGTCATAGTAGCGCCAGCCGTTGTAATACAACTGCGTTTCAGCATCTGCATACTGCCCTTTAAAGCGAATTGGCATTTCATACGGACGTTGACCATCCACAGTTTTGGTCGCATGGCCCGCACCACCAAAGGCGGTTGCGGCAAAACGCCATTTCGTTTTTTGATTTTCATCAACCACCAATCGAGGACGACCTAGATGATCTGTCAGCACATAGTGCCAAACAGCTTGTGGCTGATCATCTGCAATCGCACCACTCACAACCTGTTTAATTTTATTCCAAGCACTTGGCTCATTGTTTTCTAATGACCGCCCACGACCTGCATAGTCCACGGTGGCGATCAGTTGCTCACCCAGATAGACATAGTGGCGCGTCATTCGACCTTCCGCATTGAGCTCATGCAGCAACAAACTGCCTTCATAAACAAAATAACGAGTTTCAGGTTGAGCCAGACGT
Source organism: uncultured Moraxellaceae bacterium (assembly GCA_964373145.1). Lineage (GTDB taxonomy): Bacteria > Pseudomonadota > Gammaproteobacteria > Pseudomonadales > Moraxellaceae > Aquirhabdus. The sequence continues at coordinate 1,050 of CAYJUB010000090.1, read as the reverse complement.
TGTTTATTAGCATCTTCAAAGACAGTCTTTGAAATCCGTTGACCCACTTCATTATATTGATACTGCGCAATGACTTGCTCTTGCCCCGTAACTAAACGATACACCTCGGCAATCTGACCATTGATATATTTAAAATGCTGATCGCCATAGCTCAATGGCTGTCCTGCATTGTTATAAGTCACAGCTAAGCTCACGCCCTGAACATTGCTACGCTCAGTCATGCGATTATTCTTGTAATGATAGCCTTGTGTGATCTCTTTCGTTGCATCCGTAATGGAGTCAGTAGGCGTTGCTTCTTGGCTCAATAGTCGGTTGCCCATGGCATCATAGAAATAACGTTCGCTGACGATGGTTGGCGTTTTAACCGACGCTGAAACCGGCAACACAAATGGCTTACTCAACTGAGATGGATCAATCGATCCTAAATCTTGCTTAAGCACGCCTATTAAATGATTGTTAGCGTTATAGCGTAAATTCGATTGTTGTTGCTTTGCTTGATCACGCTCACTGATGGCGCTTAATCGGTGCTGCTCGTCAAACTCCCAACGCTCACTAAACAGTGTTGGATTACCCTCATCGGCATAAGCAGCATTCATAAAAATGTTGGTTGATTTAGATTGAGTCTTTGCGTAATGCAAACCCGACCACTGTCCTTGAGCGTTGTACTCATACGCCATTTCAATATGATCACCCATGCGATAGCTCACTTGATGCGTCTTTTTATCACTCACTTGGGTGAAAAAATCTTTCGCAAAGAAATCATCTGCTGCCCGTGTGCGTAACGATTGCCCAGAGCTATACATTTGCATGCCATCAGGAAGCGTGATGGTTTGCATCTTATTTTGATTATTATAGGAATAGTAGGTCTTGATGGGTTGTTTTAATCCACTATATTGAATCGATTTTGCAGCAACCATCCCATCGTTATTGTAATGAAATACAGTTTTCTGATTAGTACTATTCACCGTAACTAATCGGTTATGTTCGAACACCCAAGAAGTTTTTTCGACATTTGGTTTCTGACCATTCACATCAAAGCTAGTCACAGTA
>CAYJUB010000089.1:0-7565 GCA_964373145.1 uncultured Moraxellaceae bacterium | reverse complement strand
CGAATGCCACAAAAATGAACACCGTCGAAGAACTTGTTGCCGACATTCGTGCAGGACGCATGGTCATTCTCATGGATGATGAAGATCGCGAAAATGAAGGCGATCTGGTCATGGCAGCCACCCATGTCCGCCCTGAAGATATTAACTTCATGATTACCCACGCACGTGGTTTGGTCTGTTTGACCCTGTCGCGTGAGCGTTGTACTCAGTTGAATCTACCGCTGATGGTAGAGCGCAATGGCGCATCTCACGGCACCAACTTCACCTTGTCGATTGAAGCCGCAGAAGGTGTGACGACTGGTATTTCAGCCGCTGAACGCGCGCGCACCATTCAAGCGGCTGTTGCACCAATGGCAAAACCAACCGACATCGTCCAACCGGGACATATTTTCCCGTTAATGGCACAACCGGGTGGCGTATTGCATCGCGCTGGTCATACCGAAGCGGGTTGTGATTTGTCACGCTTGGCAGGACTTGAACCCGCATCGGTGATTTGTGAAATCATCAATGAAGACGGCGAAATGGCGCGTCGCCCAGATCTCGAAATTTTTGCCGCGAAACATGGCATCAAAATGGGTACGATTGCTGATCTCATTCAATATCGTATGTTGAACGAACAAACCGTCGAACGCATTAGCACCCAGCCATTTAGCACAACCCATGGTGAGTTTACCCTGCATCGTTATAAAGAATACGGCAGCTCAGATACGCATATCGCATTGGTGAAAGGTAATCCTGAACAAGGTGTGACCACCGTTCGCGTGCATGGCTTAAATCCTTTGCGTGACTTGCTGCAAGCCAGCAGCCCAAAGCCAACATGGTCGATTGATGCGGTATTGAAAACGATTGCAGAAAGTGAACGCGGTGCATTAGTGTGGATTAGCCAAGGTGAAACGATTGATTTCGGCACAGCACTCGATGCGCTCGATCAACCAACACCGGCAGTGTCATCAGCACATTACCGTTCAATCGGCGTGGGCGCACAGATTTTGCGTGATTTAGGCGTGCAACAAATGCGCTTACTCAGTTCGCCGCTACGTTTTAATGGTTTATCGGGCTTTGGTTTAGAAATTGTTGATTACGTTCTACCAAATAGTGCTGCGATCAAAGCGTAACCATTTATACTACGCACCATATTACGATTTATTTAGAAGCATTTTTTAGAAATCATTTTTATTTATTGAAGGAATGACACCATGACCATCCAAGTCATTGAAGGCCAACTGCACCAAGGTAATGAAGGCAAATACGCGATCCTCGTTGGTCGTTTCAATAGCTTCATCGTTGAAGCATTGCTGGACGGTGCATTAGACACTCTGAAACGTCATGGCGTTGATGAAAAAAATGTCACTATCATTCGTGCACCAGGCGCATGGGAATTGCCTTTGGTTGCTAAAAAATTGGCCGCAAGTGGCAAATACGATGCGATTATCGCACTCGGCGCGGTCATTCGCGGTGGTACACCACACTTTGATTTCGTCGCTGGTGAATGTGCGAAAGGCTTGGGCGTGGTTGGTTTAGAATACAACTTGCCAGTGATTTTCGGTGTGTTGACCACGGACAGCATCGAACAGTCGATTGAACGTGCAGGCACAAAAGCGGGCAACAAAGGCGCAGATGCCGCACTAACCGCCATCGAAATGGTTAATTTGCTGAAGGCGATTTGAAGTAATGGCCTCAAACCAAAATCAGCAACCGAACGGCTTTAAAGCCAATCCGACAACCTTCGCCGCAAAGCGCAAAGCACGTCGCTTTGCCATGCAAGGTTTGTATGAGTGGCTCTTGACCAACAATCCTGCGCATGAGATTGAAGCACGTACCCGTGCTGAAAATCACATGAACAAGACGGACATTGTCTATTATCACGAATTGCTCACCCAGACGATTATCCAAAACGAATCGTTGGATGAGATTCTAGATCCTGCGATTGATCGTGAACTTGAGGCGTTGAATGTCGTCGAACGTGCGATTTTGTTGCTCGGCGTGTATGAGATGCGTGATCGTTTAGAAGTTCCTTATGCCATCGTGATCGACGAAGGTGTTGAATTAGCAAAGCATTTCGGCGCAACTGACAGTCATAAATATGTCAATGGTGTACTCGATAAACTCGCACGCCAGTTGCGTCCAGAAGAATTTGCCGCTGGACGTGCCGCACGTAAAGCCGCTCAAAAATCTGATGCGACTGATCAGAACGATATAGATTCAAACTGACCTTTCCCCATGGATGAATTTTCGCTGATTCAACGATACTTTCAGAGAGACCTTCCACAAGATCATCCACGAAAATATCAGCAAAATTTATCCACGGGCGTGAGTCTCGGCATTGGCGACGATGCCGCACTACTCACTCCACCTGCACAACATGAATTGGTCATCAGTACCGATACATTGATTGCAGGGCGACATTTTCCTTTAGAAACAGATGCGTTTGATATCGGCTGGAAAGCCGTCGCAGTCAATCTGTCTGATCTTGCCGCAATGGGCGCGACTGCGCACAGTATTTTACTCGCACTGACTCTCCCGAAAGCTGATCCTGATTTCTTAGCACAATTGGCTAAGGGTATCTTTGCTTTATGTGATGCGTCCAATGTGACACTCATTGGCGGTGATACCACGCGCGGCGAGACATTGAGCCTTACCGTCACTGCACTCGGTTGGATTCCAACGGGACAAGCCATTCTTCGCAGCGGCGCACAAATCGGCGATCTCATCGTTGTGTCAAATACACTCGGCGATGCCGCTTATGCCCTGCAACATCTGAATGACCCACTATTAGATCCAAATCTGAAAGCTCGCCTTGACCGCCCAACGCCTCGTTTAGCGTTAGGCACAGCCTTGCGTGGATACGCCTCAGCCATGCTCGATATTTCGGATGGTTTGGCGCAAGACTTAGGGCATATTCTGAAAGCCAGTCATGTTGCGGCTCGAATCGAGGTTGAGAAGCTACCATTTTCTTCTCCTCTCGCTGAATTAAGTGTTGAGCAGCGTGCACCACTCGCCCTCAGTGGTGGCGATGACTATGAGTTATGTTTCACTATTGCTCCGCAGAAATTTGCTGATTTTCAGCAGCTTTGGCCCTGCAATGACTTGCCATTAACAATCATTGGTGAGATCGTGCAGCACAAGCCAGAACGCGCCAGATTGACGATTTTCCACAATCAACACCCTTTTCATGTGAACACTCAGGGATTTAAGCATTTTGACTGAACTGCCTACCTCAAAAAAAGACATTAGCCCTATAGGCACAGCCGTTTTATTTAAAGATATGAACGTGCTCGATAAATTGTGCTACTTCTTGGGCGTCGGTTTAGGTTCAGGTCTATCCCCGAAAGCCCCTGGCACTGCGGGTTCATTTCTAGTTTTATTTTTTGCGCCACTGTGGATTTATCTCGATACTTATCCTTCGCTCGGTGTAATTGCCATTGCTGCGGTTATCGGCATTCCGATTTGTGGTCGCACCGCACAATTAATGGGTGTGCATGACGATGGGCGTATTGTCTGGGATGAGTTTGTCGGGCAATCGATGGTGCTAATGCCGATGTTGGCATTAGGCAAACTAACGGCATTCGATGGCATGACGCTGATTAATATTTTGATCGCCTTCGGTCTGTTTCGTTTGTTTGATATCTGGAAACCATGGCCAATAAGTTATTTTGATCGCAACGTGCATGGTGGTTTTGGTATCATGGTTGATGATATTTTGGCAGGACTGTTTGCTGCGCTGGCGATGTGGGGTTATTTGGTTTGGATTTAACGGTTAATATTGAAAAGTTAATCCAAAACCGCTGTGCAGTTTTTGCAACATTGATTGAAGAAACCTGATTTAAAGACTGATTTAACAGATTAAAAAGATTGGAGAACAACCACATGACGCTCAGTGTCATTATTCTAGCCGCAGGTAAAGGCACACGCATGAACTCGCGTTTGCCAAAAGTATTGCAACCGCTTGCAGGAAAACCTTTGCTCGCCCATGTGTTTGCGCAAACCGCACGGATTGAAGCCGATCGAGTGATTACTGTGTTTGGTCATGGCGGCGATGTGGTAAAAGACACGTTCAAATGTCCATCATATTCGAATCAAGTGATTGAATGGGTTGAACAAGCTGAGCAGAAGGGCACGGGGCATGCGGTGCAAGTGACCCTGCCCGTATTGCCAACGACCGGTCAAAGTTTGATTCTGTACGGCGATGTGCCGTTGGTTCGCGCAGATACGTTGCGTCGTCTACTAGAAGCCGCAAAAGACGGCTTGGCAATGATTACCTTAAATCTTGATAATCCAACGGGATACGGTCGAATTGTCCGAGATCAAGCCAACAAAATTACCCGTATCGTCGAGCAAAAAGACGCGAGCGAACAAGAGCGCACGATTACCGAAGTCAATACTGGCATTTATGCAGTCGATAATGAACTGCTGCATCGCTGGTTGCCGCATTTATCAAATGATAATGCGCAAGGTGAATATTATTTAACCGATATCGTGGCGATGGCGGCGAAAGACGGGATTGAAATTGGCAGCATTCAACCGACTTATGCCTTTGAAGTCGAAGGTGTGAATGATCGTCTACAACTCTCAGCGTTGGAACGTCAATGGCAGTTGCATCAAGCCAAAGAATTGATGAAAGCTGGCGTCACATTGCTTGACCCAGCACGCTTTGATTTACGGGGCAATCTCACTGTCGGTCAAGACGTACAAATTGATATTAACGTGATCATCGAAGGTGAATGCTACCTCGGTGACGGCGTGCGCGTTGGCGCTGGATGTCATTTGCGCAATGCCAAAATTGCCAGCGGCACCAAAGTGTTGGCCTACAGCATCATTGATGATGCAACGGTTGGATCTGATGCATTTATTGGCCCATTTGCGCGCCTACGCCCAGGCACTGTACTTGCCAATGACGTGCATATTGGCAACTTTGTCGAAGTCAAAAATAGCCGTATTGGGGATGGCAGCAAAGCCAACCATCTTGCGTATATTGGCGATGCGATGATTGGCGCGAGCAGTAATGTGGGTGCAGGCACAATTACCTGCAATTATGATGGCGCAAATAAACATCAAACCATCATTGGTTCACATGCGTTTATTGGCTCGAATAGCTCACTGGTTGCGCCTGTTAATATCGGCGATAATGCCACCGTGGGTGCTGGGTCAGTCGTCACCAATGACGTCCCTGCGGATACCCTTGCGGTTGCGCGTGGCCTGCAACGCATTATTACAACCTATATTCGCCCTAAAAAAGCCAAGTAATTCATGCATTAGACAATGCCGCTAAATGATGCAGTTTGCGGCGTGAGTCAAAAAACCATTAAACACTAGAAACAAATTTAAAATTAGCTAGGAAATTAAACGATATGTGTGGAATTGTCGGTGGTATCGCAGAGCGCAACGTTGCACCTATTTTAGTTGAAGGTCTAAAACGCCTCGAATATCGTGGTTATGATTCAGCTGGCCTTGCATTGATTGATCAAAGTGCGATCGTCCGCGAACGCCAAGTCGGTAAAGTGGCTGTCCTTGAAGCTGCCGTTCAAGCACAGCAGTTGCATGGGACTTTAGGGATTGCACACACACGTTGGGCTACGCATGGCGTACCATCCGTTGCCAACGCGCATCCACACACATCAGGCACGATTGCGGTCGTTCACAACGGCATCATCGAAAATTACCAACTGCTGAAAGCGGAAATGCAAAGTGAAGGTTATGTGTTCACTTCACAAACTGATACTGAAGTCGTCGCGCATTTAGTCCATCGCGCCATGAAAAGCCATTCGACCTTACTGGCAGCAGTTCAATCTGTTATTCCTTTACTGCATGGTGCGTATGCACTCGGTGTGGTGAATAGCGAAAATGCTGACGAACTAATTGCCGTTCGCGCAGGCTCGCCACTTGTGATTGGCTTAGGTATCGGTGAAAACTTCATTTCTTCTGATCAAATGGCGTTATTGCCAGTGACCAATCGCTTTATTTATTTAGAAGAAAAAGACGTGGTTCGCCTCACCCGCGAATCAATTGAAATCTATCAACAAGGCCAACCTGTGGTACGCGCATCACATGAAATTGATGCCAGCGATAGTTCAAGCGATAAAGGTGGCTACAAGCACTACATGCTGAAAGAAATTTACGAGCAAACTGAAGCCATCACACGCACTTTGTCAGTCGGTATTACCGACAACGCACTGCATGATGATTTCTTAGGTGAAAAAGCGAAGAAACTCGCCAATATTAAACAAGTGCAAATCATTGCCTGTGGTACTAGCTTCCACGCGGGCATGGTTGCGCGCTATTGGTTTGAAAAATTGCTGAAAATGCCATGCCAAGTCGAAATCGCCAGCGAATTCCGCTACCGCGAGCCAGTCGTTTTGCCAAATACCTTAGTGGTCTGTATTTCACAATCAGGTGAAACAGCCGATACCTTGGCAGCATTGCGCGATATCAAAGCGCAAGCAGGCGCAAATGACAATCTGGTCACTTTGGCACTGTGTAACGTCAAAACATCTTCACTCATCCGTGAAACCGATTTGCATTTGCTGACACAGGCAGGTGTAGAAATTGGTGTGGCATCGACCAAAGCCTTTACCACCCAACTCGCGGCACTGATGCTGTTGGTGTTGAAAGTTGGCCATGAGCAAAGCAGCTTGTCGCCAGAAAAATCAGCGGAAATCATTTCACAACTGTGGCATGTGCCAATTGCGGTCAGTGAAACACTCGCGCTCGATAGCCAAATTGAAAAAATGTCACATGCCTTTATCGAAAAACGTCATGCGTTGTTATTAGGTCGCGGTATTGAATATCCAATCGCACTAGAAGGTGCATTGAAACTGAAAGAAATTTCTTACATTCATGCAGAAGGCTATGCGGCAGGCGAACTCAAGCACGGCCCATTGGCGCTGGTTGATAAAGAGATGCCAATCGTGGTTTTGGCTGCGCAAGATGAGCTATTGGACAAACTCAAATCAAATATGCAAGAAGTGTTGTCACGTGGCGGCGAACTGTTTGTGTTTGCTGATGTTGATAGCCACATTAAATCTGAAGACCGTGTACACGTGATTTCGATTCCGAAAATCGCAGGTTTGGTTGCACCGATTGTTTACAGTATCCCTGTGCAATTGCTGTCGTATCACGTTGCGGTATTGCGTGGTACGGATGTAGATCAGCCGCGTAACTTAGCGAAAAGTGTGACGGTGGAATAAAGACATGAATGACTGTCCGAGCGTTTGAGGGAGAGTCATTCAAGTTTCATACCGAGTCTATAAAAAGCCGCCGATGTGATGATTAGGCGGCTTTTTTATGTTCCGAAAAAAGTGCGATCATGCAGAAGCCCAACTGCAAAAATGGATGAAGAAGGACAAGGTTCAGCAAAAAATCTTGTTAATATGTGCACTACTGAAACTAAACGACCGTTATGTTAACATGACGACAGAACGAATCTACAGGAGGCTATCTTATGCGTTATTCGGCAAGCCATAAAGCTGAAACTCGCCAGCGTTTAATTGAAGAAGCGGGTAGCTTGGCTAAAAAAGATGGATTTGCGACAACTGGCGTTGATGGATTGATGGCCTCTGTCGGGCTCA
>CAYJUB010000088.1:0-7593 GCA_964373145.1 uncultured Moraxellaceae bacterium | reverse complement strand
ACCTTGCCAAAAGGCGCCGACCCAAAATACTAAAAATAACACTATCCTACCTTAAGTTATCTCATTGTTTATTAACACTTCAAATAATTTCACTAATCGCACATAGCTCTATGTCACTTAAGATCATTTGGCAACTTGGGCACACTATTTTTGTGGGTGTTTGACGCCGACCTAATTTTCATGTAGGCTCAAAAATAAGCGATAGCCGATCAAGAATTAATCAAATTCTGTGTGCTATCGGGAGTTTTTGTCGATGAAAAAATCCACGAATAATTTTGCCAATTTTGCTCCGTCTGACGCAAGCAATCTTTTACCGAAGCTTGAAAGTCAATCTAGTCTGCAGTATCTCAATCCTCAAGACGTGGATATAAAGTGCCATTTTGATGCAAGGCATGCATTCCTTTCGTGGCACCAAATAAAAAAACAATTTAAGGAAGTTGAGCAAAGGCAAATTAGAAATCCTCAAAATCCTATATTTCTAATCAAGGATCATTCGATTGCGGTTGAGCGCCAAACCTTTTTCTTTTTCGAATCCTTTTCAACTATTGTTCACCTGACTCAAGCGAAGAACTCTTCACTGCTCCCCTGCATAATTGTCGATGAACCAGAGGAGGACGTTTTAAGATTATATTCTTGGCATGAGCTAGTGAAATTGGTTGTCCGAGATATCTTAGACACTAATACTGGTCTGCCTGTTCTACGCAAAATCATCAATGAAAATATGCCAGCATATCTGCGGTTCAAGTTTTTTAACTCAAACATCCTGACCGTTCCACAACTCTGTGAGCTGATAGGAATTAGCCAACGACAGTTTGAGTATCAGCAGAGCAAGCTTAAAGTTGAACAGGAGACTTATACTACGGGTCTGATGTCTCACTCTCCTTTTACGCTGAAGAAAATTTTGGAGCGTTCAAGATGAATGCTTCCGAAGTTGAAAGGCAGATCAAGAGTCTAATCCCAACTGGGGTTCTGCATCAAAAAAAACTTCAGTGGTTTTTTTTGGAGCTCTTAAGCAAAGGTGACTCTTTAGAGTTATTTGATCATCCATTAGAGCTTCCAAGTTGGCCTAAAAGCAATTTAACTAAAGACCAGTTACTCAAAATTTTGAATGATTGCACCAAGAATAAAAAGCTTAAAGAGTGGCCAGTTGTTTCTTATCTAGCATCACTTGCTCTAACTTTTGATAATTTATATAAAGATGCTGCATTCCAATGGGCCAATGCGAATGCCTGCATCATCTTGAAATTGGCAATAATGCGCAATCGCGAAAGCAGTATTCTTCAATTATGCACAAGGTTCCGATTGGCTCATGAGCTCAGAGGAGGCTACGAATGGCTTTGGGACACTCTTCCTTATTCTCCTATTGTTTTATCGACTATTTGCTCACAATTAGAGTCTAAGCTACCTTCTAAAGAGCAAAACCAACATCTTTTTGTGCAGTCCAAAATAGATCCGATTGAGTGTGTCTATCAAATCCTTAGAGCCTACGATGCAGCTATCAATGATAAAGTTAAAGTTAATCGAGACGGCGGGACTCGGACTCACCTAGAGGAGAGCGTCCTAAGCCAGCCCTACCGTTTGAATGGAGATATTTCTCAGCTCGCTAAACTTATTTTTCCTGCCCAAGATGCACCCCTCGGAACTGATTATCAAGAATTCCGCGATGACCAACCGTCAGATATTATTCTCGATCAGCTCACAAACCCTATACCAGGCACTGAAGGCTCTGCTGCTTTGCAGTACATTTCAACTCGTATGCAAGCAGAGCATATTACCCGACGGGATTTTGGATTTCTGACGGACGCTAATATACTTGCGCTTCCTGATTGTCAGCGACTGTGCTCTAAACTATGGGGCGGTATTGAATTAAACAACGCACTAGATTCATGCTTGTTTTTGTCATTACTCACCGGCAGTCCGCCCGAAATATGGCTGAATATTGGCTCGTTATCTGAAACTGGACGTCTAATTAAAGTCAAAGACGTATACCTTTGGCGACAACAACTTAATATTGCAGATCTGAAATTGCCGGAAATTAAGGAATTTACTGTAAATTCTAGCAAAGGATTTGAAGTTCCTTTACCCAATAGCGCAGTTAGGTTATTAACCGAAAAGCATTCTTTAAAAGCATCTGATTTGACGTCTCGTGCAAATGAACTTGGAAACGATCTTAAAATCCCAATTCTTAGCGTTTTCCGGATTCAGTCTGCACTACATACAATATTGATGCGACGCTTAGAAGACCATTACGTCGCAGATTTCATTTGTGGCATTCCGGCCAAGCATTCTTCTAGTCTTTACTACTCATCTTTTCCTATTTCAAAGGTTAGAAGCATCTACACTTCAGCAATTGAAAAAATGGCAGAACAAACGAAATCCTTTCAGTTGGAATATTTAAAGCAAGAGACCGATAATACAAATTGCGGTAGTCAACAGACGATCACGATGCCATTGGTAAGTGAGTTCTTTGCGTCACTTTACACACATGTTTTAATTCAAAAAGATCACTTAGAGCAATTCAATGCATACACCATCTTAATGTGGCATTATATTCTGATCCTTACTTCTGCACGACCTGTAGACCATGCGCCAGGCATGCTAGATCAAATCGACACTAATGCAAATTTGCTCTGGATTGCAGACAAAGAAATTCGAAGATCCTCTTCATCTGGACGCTTAATTCCAATTTGTAATTTCCTCAGCACCGCGCTGAAGGACTATCTCGCTTACGTCAAGAAATTTCATACCAAATATCATGTACTTGACCATACCTATGACGTACTAAATGATATTTTTACAAGCCATACTTCACTACTGAATTTGTTCAAGGCCCCATACGTACAGAATATAAATGACGATTCATTAGATACGAGTCTAGCGAATATTTATCGGGAAAAGAAATTGACTCCAATTACGTATGAATTAGTCAGAAACTCGATGAAAATTGCGTTCCCACTTCCTATGAATTGGAATCGGCACTTCGGTCGCTTTTACTTAGAAGGTAAATTATCTAACGCCATCATTGATGCACTTTTTGGTCACGAATCACCTTCGCAAGAAGCACTTAATCCTTATTCATCACTTAATATTTTTCAAATCAAGTCAGCTGGAGCGGTCTATGATCAAATGGCGATGGATCTCAACTTGGAAAGGATAGAGGTCAATGTCATCTGAATTAGGTCATGTCGCTCGAGAACAGAAGCGAGAAAAAAGGCGTATAAGACTCGAGAGCAAAGTTGCTTTTCAAGCAGAAAAGTTTATTAGCGAGATCTGGGTTGCACCTCAAACCACCGCTGAATGTACCAAAGTCCAGTACCCACAAATTGAAAAACAATTAGCAGAAAAATTTCGATCACAACAAGAATATTTACTCTCTCGCGTTGCATTCACGAGATTTATTCAAGACTTGAATGTTGGTCGTGATGATCCTTATCCTGAACCGTCAATACCATATCGACTATTACGTAAGGATCCTGTAAAGAAGCTAGACTGGCTAAGAGAAGGTCAGAAGGTCACAAATTTAGCCAACGAAGCGATAAATCATTGGTCGAAGCATGATAACTATACTCCTGAAGAAACGTTAGGGTGGACTTTGTTTAGTGCAGTCGTTTGGGGTGGCCTAAATGATCTAGAAGCACTAAACGATTTCCTGCGAGCATTAATTTCGAAAAGACCTATATACCGTCTTGCAAATGATGTGATGGTATTGCATTTAGATGCTCAAGATTCTTCATATGGCAACTGTTTTGAGGAAAAAAAAGACTCTTCCTTTGATGTGACAAGATCTTATACGTTTGTATTAGACGCCATGACGCGTTGTTGGCTGGTTCGGCTAAAGTCTAATGTTTTTGAGCTAGGGGTAATAGACAATATCGAATCCCTACTGGCTAAAGTATTAGAACAGCTAGAGCCTGAAGCGAATTTTACGAATCAGGGTGCTATCGCCAAATTTCTTAAATATGCTAGTTACCATTGGGAGCAACTCCCCAACGTTCAGATCGATCAGGCGATCGTTCAGGTTATGACGAATAAACAATTGAGTTGCAGCCTACACGCGCAAGATTTTTCTCAATTTTATGCGCCACAACTTGTACAAGCGCCAAAAACACAGTTAAAGATATCAGAGCTATTAAAAGGGGTAGTGCCTGTCATAGAAAGAACCACTGACTCGCCCTTAGACCTTGAACAAGCTCGCCCAATCACGCGTGCGATCAGGCAAGCTCTTATTCTCACCCCTATTACGAAAGCAGCTAAGGCATTGGAGAATCTATCTGACAGCTATGAATTTTCAAACATTATCAGACTTGTTGAATGGATCCGTGATCTTCTATTAGCCGAACACTCTGATAAACTTCGTATTTCTTCGATTAATCGCTATATGGGAATTGCCAATCTTTGGCTTCTAATAACGAATGAAACGGATGTAAATCAATATGACGAATTAGACTATGAGGGGGTGTATCAGCAAATTATTGATAAGAGTTCCATCCAAGGTCGAGCATATAACGCTTATTTATTGCATCGTTTCCATGAGTTTCAGAGACGTAAGTACAAGGCACCACGCGCTAAAATTGCACTAGTGAAAGGTTTGCACATATGTCGCGCAAGAATGATTGGTCCAACCGTTTATCATTCAATGTTGTCACTTTTAGATAGTATGTCAGACGTAGGCGATCGGGATAAAAAAACTTGCAGGCTTATCCTCATTATTGCTTATCGAACAGGGATGCGTCGAGAAGAGATCGTGAAACTTCAATATAAGGATATTGAGCGAGGTAAAGAGCTGTCATTTATCATTCGTGCTAGCTATACAGGAAAACTTAAAACGGCAAGTGCTTTTCGTAGAATTCCAGTATGGGCATTGCTTAAAGAAGATGAACTTGCGCTATTAAGAGACTATTTGACTTCAAACGTGAAAAAAACCAATTTAAATACTGTCGTTTTTACTGTTTCAGATGCTCCCCATAAGCTACCAAGTGAATTTCCGTCTCGTTTGTTCAACGTTCTACTCAATAATATCTTGATAGATAATAATTATAGCCTCCACTCCTTTCGCCACACCACACTCAGCAATCTAGCTCTGATCTTGAGTGGACGACAAGAGTTGATTAGCGATCTAACAGACTATAGCCCAACTGAAATTGATCGCATTAGAAACGCATTGCTTGGCCGCGAACACAATGGTCAAGACCGTTGGTTTGCTTTGGCTCAGGTGGCTGGCCATTTGACTCCTGATCACACTTTCATGAGATATATACATGTAGCTCAACTGATGGGTAGCTATGAAGTCAGTCAAAGTGATGTTGTTATGCCCTTTTCCGTCGTTCATAACATCACAGGTTATAGCTCTCGCAAAATTGTTCGGCACGATTCTGATTTTTTTCGAAATAATTGGCGATCAATTCCAATGAAGAATATTCAGAGTTTACTAGCACAAGATCTTTCACCAGTGGCATATAAGAAATCAGATGCACTTATTTTTGAAGAAGATCATCGTGAGAATTTAGAACAAAGCTATTCGATATTTGAGGTAGATCAGATGTTTCAGCAATTTCCAAACTCATCTATCGGATCGATCAAAATACACGATGTATATGAGATCTTATGTAGTGTACAAAAAGGTGAGCCTGAAGAGATTGTAGCCGCTCAATGGAACTTACCAGAAGACTTGGTTTTACTATGGGTTAAGCGAGCCAAAGAACTTGCTCAACGAAAAACAAAAACTGGCAGTTTCAGACTATTTGAGAAAGCGCGGATAGCTCAGAATGAATTTGTGCCGACATATCCAACAGGGCATGAAGAGCAGAATCTATTAAAGTATTTTTTCGAAGAAGCACCCAAGCTCAGACATGATATAAAAGAAGATTTCTACAAATTTTTGAAGATTTTTTTTAGCAAGGTAACGGTGACTAAGTCTGAACTCCAATTTAAGCCAAAAGACCTTGAACATCTAAAACATTTTTTTGAAGTCGGAAAATTATTAATCAGGGCATCTGATTGGCGCATCAGTGCACCTGGCCATGACGAAGCTAAAGAACTAAAAGATGTTCTCTATTTAGCGAACAATTTCTCTATGAATGTCAGATGGAAAGACTACTACGGTTATAGCCTATCAATCAAAAAACCAAAATCAAAAACTACTATTCGAAAAACTGACAAACAGAAAAATAACTCAAGCCCGTTGCTCAAGTTCGCATGCCATTTATATGCAATTGCTGATTTGGAATACCCGATTTCGGATTTTGATCCCTTACTCGATGGAGACGATTAAGAATGAATATCTTGGACTGCCCACTGCCAAAGTTAATATGAGTAGCGCATAGCGACCAAAAGGTTATTCTGGCCAATGAGGATCAAGTCCCAAAATTTCTCGGAATAACGAGCCTTCATTTTTCTCAATTTGACCATCTACGGCTTTTGAAGTTGGCATTACCAACGCAGACTCAGGTAATGGTAAATTTGCCCAAGGGTTTATATAAAGCGTATGTCCTAGCTTAGCTAGTGAATATGGGGAAAGCTTGTCGCATAGCCAAGCACCACTGCATTGTTTTCCACGAGGTCCTTCAGGTCCAAGCCACGCTCCATTAGTTGCTCTAGAGTAAGTTGGATTTTCAGTATTATTAAACGAGACGCTGACTTGCTCTTGTCCAAAGAGTGCTTGCATCTCATCTATTGGATTTAATCTAAATCCATTGACATTAACGGCTACAACTAACGGTAAATCCAGCTTGCCGTATCTGTTTGTCTTTTTTTGAATAGCATTTCGAATAGGTGTCCAACCATTCGTCCAGTTAGCACCATAAGTTCTAACTCCAATAAACTGTTCATACATTCCGCGACTCTTTACTTCTAAGGGAATTGCTCTAATTCTTAAGCTCCAGTTTTCATACTGCCATAGAAACTCAGGATATGAGGAATACCCATTTGCTTTCGAGTGTGCCAGAACTTCGTCAGCATCAAGTGAATCAATCCATTGTCTTACAGCTAATTCTAATCGCTTGCCACTTGGTTGAGTTACAGGATCGCCTGTAGATTTTATTGACAATATAAAGTTGCGATGTGGTCTAGAGTTAAGATAATGCAGTGCTAACTCTTTACGCGCCTCGGCAGCATCATCTTTTCCATCATCGTCGGAGGCACAAACCGCCTCCAAATAAAATTGATGTCCATCTGGACATGTGACAAGGAAATCAGGGCGCTTAAGGGAGCCATTCGGAAGTTCCGGATGGGGGGTAATCCCGAATCCTTGTCGAATCAAATATTCATGTAAGAAAAGCTCAAACGATGCTGATGTGAAATGGCGAGAGTCACCTGACTTCAGGCGTGCAACTAACTCAGGTTGTTCGGATGGAGGGTAATTGTTTAAGCATTGGTTTAATAAGGAACGAACACGCTCAGCTTTAGGCCAAGCACAACGGTCGAGGAAAGCAAACTCTGATTCTGTAGCACCTATAGTCTGGTGCTCGGTGCGTGTGTATGCGTTGAATAGCATGGCAAACCCCAGCCTCTCCTAAGACTCTTTTATAAATATAGGTGACTATCTCTCTAATATAGAAATACTATATTTATAGCACCTCTTAACACCTTTCGTGC
>CAYJUB010000087.1:0-7695 GCA_964373145.1 uncultured Moraxellaceae bacterium | reverse complement strand
ATAATGACTGAACGTTTTTCGCGTTTTACTGGTGCGTAAATCTTTACTCAAGATCTGCCTCCGCACTAAAACTGATGCTTTAGAGAAAAAAGTCAAAGATGACTTCCCTATCGCTGTGATCCAATTGATGTATCGACACCCAGATTGACTCAAATTTGTTACTGACACTTAAGCTACTTAATTTTTTAAATAAGACACTACATGCACTTCACACTGTATCCACACATCGCTGAACCTGATGATATGAAAATCAGGTCAGTAAAAATCAGATGCTCAATGCCATCCTCTTCAAAAATAATGCAATTTAAACCAGATTTAACCAACCCAATTAAGCAATACATGTTGTTTCTCTCCACCTCCCTCCGACTTCTGTCCACGAATCCTGCTCTATGAATCTTACCGAACTAAAGAAAAAGCCAATCAGCGAACTCGTTCATATCGCTGAACAAATTGGTCTAGAAAACATGGCGAGAAATCGCAAACAAGATATTATTTTTGCACTGCTGAAACGTCACGCCATGAATGGCGATGAAATTTTCGGCGACGGCGTACTCGAAATCCTCGGTGATGGCTTCGGCTTCCTCCGCTCTGCTGAAGGGTCTTACCTCGCAGGGCCAGACGACATTTACGTCAGCCCAAGCCAAATTCGCCGTTTCAATCTGCGCACAGGCGACACCATTAATGGCACGATTCGCCCACCAAAAGAAGGCGAGCGTTATTTTGCATTGCTGAAAGTGAATCAGATTAACTACGATTCTCCAGAAAGCGCGCGCAATAAAATCCTATTCGAAAACCTGACCCCATTGTTTCCAACCAAACAAATGATCATGGAACTCGGCAATGGCACAACCGAAGACTTAACAGGTCGTGTGATTGACTTGATGTCGCCGATTGGTAAAGGTCAGCGCGCCATCATCGTTGCACCGCCAAAAGCGGGTAAAACCATGCTGTTGCAAACTCTTGCTCAGTCGATTACCCGTAACAATCCAGAAGCGTATCTGATTGTTTTATTGATCGATGAGCGCCCAGAAGAAGTCACTGAAATGCAGCGTTCTGTGAACGGCGAAGTCGTCGCATCGACGTTTGATGAGCCACCAGCACGTCACGTTCAAGTCGCCGAAATGGTGATTGAAAAAGCAAAACGCCTCGTCGAACATAAAAAAGACGTGGTGATTCTGCTCGATTCGATTACTCGTTTGGCGCGTGCTTACAACACCGTGATTCCATCGTCAGGCAAAGTATTGACCGGTGGTGTGGATGCACATGCGTTAGAGCGTCCAAAACGTTTCTTCGGCGCAGCACGTAATATTGAAGAAGGCGGTTCACTGACCATTATCGGTACTGCGCTGATTGAAACGGGTTCAAAAATGGATGAAGTCATTTTTGAAGAGTTCAAAGGAACAGGCAACTCTGAAATTACCCTTGAACGCCGTATCGCAGAAAAACGCGTGTTCCCTGCAATGAACATCAAGAAATCTGGCACACGCCGTGAAGAACGTCTGATGGACGAAGATACACTGCGTAAAGTGTGGATTCTGCGTAAGTTGTTGCATCCTATGGATGAACTACAAGCGATTGAATTCTTGCTTGATCGCATGAAAGACACCAAAACCAACGATGACTTCTTCGACCAAATGAAGAAGAAATCAGCAACGGCTTAATAATAAAAGGTCTCATTGATGCCAAGGATTTTCACTAGAATTGCTCCAGTGCTTGGCTTAATGATTCCTTTGTTAATTGCTCTTTATCTACCTTTGTTAACCTACGAAAATGGTACAGTTGATCGAGGGTGGACATTTTTATTGCTTGGTTGGTTTAGCGTACTGGATAGTAACTTCGCTTGGTTTGGTAATATTCCACTTCTGATTGCTCTTTGTTTATTGAAAAATAAACCTCATTCTGCTCAGATAGCAGCAATAATCGCTCTTGCAATAGGTCTTACCATATTTGGATATGACGAAACTGGAGCCATTGACTCTAGTAAAGTTAGTCATATCGCTTCTATTGGAAGTGCAGCATATATATGGCTGGGAACAGTTCTTGGAATTATAGTTGTTGCCGAACTTATGGATAAGAATTCTGCCACCAAATAACTGTACTGAAATAAAAAAACCGCACTGATCGAAAGATCGTGCGGTTTTTTTTATTTCAAAATAATCTCTTAAATAGCACATTGAGCCTGTCGAAATGCGCGGCGATACGTATCACACACTTCGACTGAAAAACAATAGCTCATTGAGCGGAGTCGAAATGTGCGTTATCTGAAAGATGGTGGTTGAGATGTCCACTTCGACAAGCTCAGTGAACTACAATTGAAGTGAAAAAGCCCTCAATCATAATGCCCACGGCAAGCAAGCACAGTGAAATCAGCATCTGTCACCGCATAAACCAAGCGATGCTTATCATCAATCCGCCGACTCCAAAAGCCAGACAAATTACCCAGCAAAGGTTCTGGTTTACCAATCCCCTCGAAAGGATCTCGAATTGAAGCATTGATCAATAAGTTAATTCGCTTCAATGTCTTTCGATCCTGACCTTGCCAATATTGATAATCTTCCCAAGCCGATGGCGTGAATGAAAGCACCCGACTCACTCGGCAGTATCCAGATCACGTCTTACAGCTTGAGCTGCACGATATTCAGAGATTGATTTGGCTAAATGTGCAGCATTACTCGGGGATGACATCAGATGTAGCGTTTCAATCAAACTATTGTAATAATCCTGCCCCATCACCACGGCGTTTTGACCATCCCGACGCGTCACGATGGTCACATCGGCATCATCAATCACCGTATCAAAGACACTTTTTAGGTTATTGCGCGCCTCAGTATAAGAAACGACTCGCATGATTTTATTCTCATGATCAGAATGTTGTACAAGTATAGATTAGATGATTAACATGTACAACATTATGATCATGTTATTTGCGTCGCTCTGTATAAAACTCAATAGCTCATTGAGCCTGTCGAAATGCGCGGCGATAATCCACCACACTTCGACAAGCTCAGTGTTCTTGAGATTTACGATTACTTTTAAAGTCTAAACTTACCTTCACTTTTCTTTTTTTCTAAATGCTCTTCCAAAGCGAGTCTCGCATCTTCTCTGACTTTGCTTCTTGCGGCTGCGGCTCGTTTAATGGCCATTTCCATATATCGCTGATCTTGCTGTAACGTTGATATTTCTTCTGGTGTTGCATCTTCAATTCTAAGATCCGTCATTTTTGCTTTTCCTTGCCTTGTCTATCCCATGATTTTTGGGTGCGAGAGTCGCGATCTACACACCCGTTCACATTAAGAAGCCGCCTTATTCAACACTAACTTCTTTAACGTATACGTTGCAGGATGCGCGGCATCAATTGGCTGACATGTGGGTTGATACTTAACGATTGAATCAGCATGTACCGCAAAACACGTAATATTACCGGGCACGGCACTGTCAATTTGTAATTGAATCAATGTCTGATCTGGATTCACAATCCAACTACCGACCTCTTCTGGTTGCTTACCATCTTTCTCGCTCAAGTTCGGGCGAATGTATGTTTGGTTCCAAGTGAAGGTTGCATCATCACGTAGGACGATCACGTATTTACTGTTGGTTTCAGGATCTTTTGTTGGCAACACGCCTTCATATTGACCCGCGATTGACGCTGGACGAATTGGAATTTTTTTAGCCTCGGCTTTCGCAATTGCATCTTCACGCAAAGTTTTTTCTACGTTTTCACGCTTGCCGCAGGCAACGCTTAAACTCGCAACCAACAGACTGACACCTACCCATCGCATCGACGAATTAACCTTCATACAAAACTCCAGAACTGCAACCACAACCATAAGAATGACGTTTAAGCGCCGCTATTATTCTATAAAAAATACGTTTAACCTAAATAATCCTGTAAATCCTTTTGCAATCTTTCAAGATCATATAAACAACTCACCTTGTCTCACCACTTCATCAGCCTCAACAAAACCACTCAAACCCACTCCCACTAACCGATAACGCGTCGTTTCCGGCAACTCAATTCGATCACGCAACACCAAAGCGATCTCAATCAACTCCTCAACAGAACCAATCAAATGATGCGGCGTATAACTACGCGTGAGGATCTGAAAATCAGACGTTTTCAACTTCAAAACCACCGTGCGCCCAATCCGCGTGGTCTTCCGTGTTGCGTTCCACGTTTTTTCGGCAAGCTGGCGAATGGGATCATCTAACGCTGCCAGTGGCACATCACTTCGAAAAGTATCTTCTGACGAAATCGACTTCACCCGCTGATTCGGCTGCACTGCACGATTATCAATGCCTCGCGCGCATTCATATAACCGTTTACCGAAGCGACCAAAACGTTGTTCTAACTCAATCAACTCGCGCAACCGTAAATCACCCACCGTTTCAATGCCGAGCGCAGTCAACTTCGCTTGCATGACTTTACCGACGCCATGAATTTTACCCACGGGTAAAGGCGTTAAAAAAGCCTCAACCTGACTTGGACGAATGACAAACAAACCGTTGGGTTTGCGCCAATCCGATGCGATTTTTGCGAGTAATTTATTGGGCGCAACGCCTGCCGATGCAGTGAGGTGAATCTCTTCTCGAATCTGTGTCCGAATACATTCTGCAATCGCTGTTGCCGAACCTAAATCCAACTTAGGTTCAGTCACATCCAAATACGCCTCATCCAACGACAATGGCTCAATCAAATCGGTATGCCGTTGAAAAATCTCGCGCATTTGCTTGGACGCGGCTTTATAACGAACAAAATCAGGTGGCACAAAGATCGCATCGGGGCACAATCGCTCGGCACGAATCGCAGACATGGCTGAACGAATGCCATATTTACGCGCCTCATAGGACGCCGCACAAACGACCGAACGTTCGCCTTTCCACGCCACGACCACAGGTTTACCGCGCAAACTCGCATCATCACGCTGCTCAACCGACGCATAAAACGCATCCATATCAATATGAATGATTTTGCGTTGCTTGGGTTGCGCTGCCTCGCTCATGATGCTTTGACTCTATCGACGATCATTCATCAACGACGATTGGAAAACCTGCAGCACGCGCACCACGAGTGCCGCCTTTCAGTTCGACATATTCACGACTTGGATCGATGGATTCAAGCAGCGCAATCGCACGGCCTGCTTTCGTGCCGCCACCGCACAATACATAGACAGGCTCGCCTTCGGGAATATTGGCTAAAACAGCTGCATCTAAATGCTCAATCGGTTTATTCACCGCACCCGCAATATGTCCTTCAGCAAACGACTTCGCATCACGTACATCCCAAACTTGGGCAGTCCGCGCTTTTTCTTGAATGCTTGGAAAATCGGTAATGGCTAATTCACGAATCATGATTATTCACCTGTTAACAACAAAATTCTTTGCGTGAGCGCAGCGTACACGTCTCATCACTTTCACGCACATCATTGATGAATACAATTTGCTATAATGCCGCATCTGTAAAATTGACTAGTAGAGATTAAACCATGCCATCACTCGATATTGTCTCAGAATTAGAACTGTTTGAATTGAATCACGCGGTACAAAACACCCAAAAAGAAATCCAAACCCGTTTTGACTTTCGCGGCAAAGAAATCAGCATTGAGCTGAATGACAAAGCCAAAGAAATTAAAATCAAAGGCGAAAGTGACTTACAAGTGGAAAACGTTCTTGCGATGTTAGAGAACCACATGATGAAACGCAAAGTGGATATTCAAAGTCTCGATGCACAAGACATGGCGGCGTCAGGTAAATTTATTACCCAAACCATCAAGTTGAAAGATGGACTTGACTCAGATACCGCAAAAAAAATTAATAAAGCCATTAAAGAAAGTGGCATTAAAGTTCAAGCTTCAATTCAAGGCGACAAAATTCGCGTCACTGACAAAAAACGTGACACCTTGCAACAAGTCATGGCTTATTTGAAAGAACAACAGTTTGGTTTGCCATTGCAATTCAACAACTTTAAAGACTAATTGAGTACCTCACTGAAACGGTCTAAAAGTAGCAGTTCCCTCTGACTAAAATATTGAATGGAAAATGCAACATGAGCAAAGGTCAACCAAAGAATACTATCGCTAAAGTCGCAGCCGCAGCTGAATATCTGCCACAAGCGATCCGCACTAAAGTATTGTCTAAAACCTTCGGTACCGTCGTGCCAATGGTCGGTACTGCAGGCGTGAGCTATGATCTCGTGACAGCAGATAAAGTCATTTGTAGCATTAAAAATCGCCGCCCAATGCAAAACCACATTAAAGGTGTGCATGCTGTAGCGATTGCACTCATAGCCGAGACCGCAACAGGTTTTGTCGTCGGCATGAACATGCCAAATGACTCGATGGTGCTGATTAAGTCATTGAAAATGGAATACAAAAAACTCGCAAAAGGTGATCTGATTGCGGTTGCAACGCTCACACCAACCCAGCGCGAACTCATTTCGTCGACCCCAAAGGGTGAAACGACTGTACAGTGCATCATCACCGATTCAACCGGTCAAAGTCCTGTCGAATGCGAAATGATCTGGGCATGGGTCCCAAAGAAACGTCCTGCAAAAACTGCTTAATCGAGACGACAAATAAGAAAGCCGCGACATCGCGGTTTTTTTATACCCGACATTTAGGTAAACAGAACTCAACGGAACACCACCAACACTTGATAAAAATGATGGCATAATCGAAAACAGATGATCTAAAAATCAAGTTACTCTTCAACATGAGTCCGCAGATGAGTATGTGCCTGTGACAATGCAAGGTTTGAAATTTCCACGACGCTTTTCCATTACCACAAAATTGTTTTTATCGATTTTGGGCATTAGCGCGCTCGTCATCCTCGCGATGGGCGGCGCTATGTCGTGGAGCTTAAAGCACAGCTTTACAGCCTACAGCGCACAACAAGACAGCCAGCGCGCACAAGCGATGGCGAACACACTTGCTGATTTATACGATGATCGAAAGAGCTGGGATTTTATTCGCAACCACCCACAACTGTGGCGTGACATCGTGCGAACCGATATTGGACGCCGTGAACTCACTGCGGAACAACTCAATCGCGAACTCGCCAATCAACAAAAAAACCTTGATCGCGATGGCGTCAACGATCACCAAACAAGAAGTAATAACGACCAGAGGAATCAATCATTTAGACAACGCCGTTCTTCGCATTGGAGCTTATTGGAGGAGGCGGGATTGGTCATTGCAGGCAACATCAACCCCGCGACCACGGCCCAACGCTACCCGATTCAAGTGCGCAATCAAACGGTAGGTTGGATTGCCGTCTCGCCACGCCAACGTCGTGTCACTCAAGGGGAAAAGAACTTTCTCGCCCATCAGCAACAATCCAGTATTGTCATCATGATTGCCGCAACCATTCTGGCGATTTTGACGGCACTGTTACTGGCCCGATTATTTCTTGCCCCAGTTCGTCGCCTTGCAGAAGCGACTCAGCAATTGATCGCTGGACACTATGAAACACGCACAGAAGTGCGGCAGCAAGATGAACTCGGACAACTGGCAAAAGACTTTAATCAGCTTGCCGCGACCTTACAACGCAACGAAATCATGCGTCGTGATTTTGTCGCCGACATTTCTCATGAGCTGCGCACGCCGCTTGCGATTTTGAAAGGTGAACTGGAAGCCATCCAAGATGGGATTCGAAAACCTGATGCGGCGGCGATCATCTCTTTGCAAAATGAAGCCCAAG
>CAYJUB010000086.1:6621-7713 GCA_964373145.1 uncultured Moraxellaceae bacterium | reverse complement strand
GCAAGTAACTAAAGCAGAGCAGGTCAAACAAGCAGAGCTGGCCTATCAGAAACAAGCGCAAGAACGATTGAAAGCACAGCAAGTAACTAAAGCAGAGCAGGTCAAACAAGCAGAGCTGGCCTATCAGAAACAAACGCAAGAACGATTGCAAGCAGTGCAAGCTGCTAAAGCAGAACAAGTCAAGCAAGCAGAGCTGGCCTATCAAAAACAAGCACAAGAACGATTGAAAGCACACGGAGTTGATCAATGGATGTTGTGATGACTTGTTCTGGCGATGGAAAAGATGTGTTTGGGTAGCAAGCGATAAATCGAGCCAGGATATTTTCTGCGGCTTTACCGTGTAGCTGTTGATGGGCAACAGCGCGAATCAGCGCTTCGTAAGGTTCACGGTCAGATGGGGCAGGTCGTGGATATGGCCCAATGTCAGCGATAAGTTTTTCCCAATCTTGATCGATGTTCGCAAGGAATTGTTCAGCAAGGCTGTATGGTGTTTGGTTTTTATGCCGTAAAGCATTCATGAAAAATCGCCCTGTGATCATTCGCCATTTATTTTGACAATAACCTGAATGTGAGTGATCGAAAATACATTTTCTGACTAAAAATGATCAAATGACTTTACGAAACGTTAAATTGATTCTTCTTTTCCCTGTCAACGGATGGTTGCCGTCGACGAGAGGTTCAATGCCATGAAACGCCATCCTTGAAGTGCCACCCCAAACAGCAACATCGCCATGTTCAAGCCGATGCCGTTGCGGTCTTTCTGATCGGATGTTGCCGCCGAATAAGAATATTGCAGGTAGACCCAGTGATACTGAGACTATGGGTGCAGAGAAGTCACGTTCATTTTTATCTTGGTGGAGTGACAGTTTTGCGCCAGTTTGATAGCTGTTAATGAGGCAACTGTCTGGGTTGAAGTTGTTAAATCCGGCTTCAGATGCGGCCGCATTGGCAAGTTCGAGAAAACTGAGGGGTAGCGATGGCCATGGCTGTCCTGAAAGCGGATCATGGCGCGTATATCGATAACCGCGAGCATCAGATAGCCAACCAAAAGTTCCACAACTGGTTGTCTGGACAGACATGGCGTAGCCATTG
>CAYJUB010000086.1:0-6611 GCA_964373145.1 uncultured Moraxellaceae bacterium | reverse complement strand
GTCGCGAAGAATAATGGCATCTTCAGCCAGTTGGATGCGCCGCGGATTAATCTCAGTGAAATCATCAAATAGATCAATGGTCAGTGGATCAGTTTTCTTTGACATGAGGGTTATTCAGTCACGTTTTTTGCTTCGCGCGCAATGAGCATGCGTTTGTTTTCTACACCCCAGCGATAGCCTGAGATGCCGCCATCGCTGCGGACAACGCGATGACAGGGCACTAATAACGCAATTGGGTTTGCTGCGCATGCTCGAGCAACAGCCCGAACCGCTTTCGGATCACCCAGTTGAGTCGCGATGTCTGCGTAACTGGCGGTAGTGCCGAGTGGAATTTTTTGGAGGAGTTCCCAGACGCGCTGCTGGAATAATGTTCCTCGAATATCTAAGGGTAACTCCAATCCTTTTTTGGGTGCTTCTATGAAGTGAGCCACTTGAGAAAGCCATTCGTTCAAGTCGGTTTCATCTTCGATCAATATGGCTTTCGGAAAACGGGTTTGCAGGTCGGTGAGCAAAGGTTTGTCATCATCGTGGATGAGGATTGCGCAAATACCTTTTTCGCTACGCGCAACGAGGATTGAGCCGAATGAACAAGCGCCAATACTGTAGCGGATGGTTTCAGAGTTGCCGCCATTTTTGAAGTTGGTCGCAGTCATACCGAGTACCTCCGTTGATGTGGCATAGAAGCGTCCATGAGAGTTAAATCCAGCATGATAAATCGCTTCGGTGATGGAGGTGTCATGTGTCAGTTCGGTTCTTATTTTATGCGCGCGACGGGCAATCGCATAGGCTCTAGGCGTAACACCCGTGATTGATTTAAACAGTCGATGAAAATGATAGCTGCTTAAGTTTAGCGACTGAGCTAATGTTTCTAAGCGAGGTATTTCATCGGCATGTTCAATCAGGCGACAGGCTTGAGCAATGATCAGTGCATCGCGGTTTAACGGTGTGGTTTGATCAGATTTACAGCGTTTGCAAGGTCGAAAACCAGCATTCTCTGCTTCGATTGATGTTTCAAAGAAGCGAGTATTCGCGCGTAAAGCAAAACGAGACGGGCAGGATGGATAGCAGTAGATTTTTGTTGAACTGATGGCGTAAAAGAATTGTCCATCGGCATCTTTATTTCGCACAACAACGGCTTGCCAACGTTCGTCGTCAGTCGTATATCCTTGTTCGTTTAATGGTTTAGCGGTTAAAGCATTCATGTGAACATCCTCGGCATATTAGCGTTTACGTTCAAGCTAATTCTGACGAATGATTGGTGTTTACACACTCTGTTTATTGCTTTCAAATTTCATATCGATGCAGTGATCCAAGATAGCAGATTTTTACTATCTTGGACGATGATGACGTGACCAATTACAGCGTTGGATAATCGGTATAGCCTTCCGCACCATGACCATAAAAAAGCTCTGGACGTGCTTTATTTAGTGCAGCATCTTGAGCTAATCGCTTTGGTAAATCAGGGTTGGCAATGAAGGGCACACCGAATGCAATCGCATCGGCATCGCCTTTGGCAAGCCAGGCATTTGCCGAGTCTTTGGTGAAGCGTTCATTGGCAATGTAAGTTCCGCCAAAAGCGGCTTTTAATTGCGGTCCAAGACTGTCTTCACCTTCTTTTTCGCGTGCACTAATAAAGGCAATTTTACGTTTACCGAGTTCTTTTGCGACATAGCTAAAAGTAGTCGCACGATCAGAGTCGCCCATGCCGTGTGCATCTGCACGCGGCGCAAGATGAACACCTACGCGAGATGCGCCCCATACAGAAATGACGGCATCTGTGACTTCAAGCAGAAGACGTGCACGGTTTTCGAGTGAGCCACCATATTGATCTGTGCGTTGGTTGCTGCTGTCTTGCAGAAATTGATCGAGCAAATAACCGTTTGCACCGTGGACGAATACGCCATCGAACCCTGCTAATTTTGCGTTTTCAGCACCTTTGCGGAAGGCTTCGATGACATCTTTAATCTCGGCAACTTCCAAAGCACGTGGCGTTGGGTATGGACGTTCTGGACGTAGCAGACTGACATGACCTTCTGCCGCAATTGCACTTGGTGCAACAGGTGTTTGACCATCTAATAATGAAGGATCAGAAATGCGTCCAACATGCCAAAGTTGCAGGGTAATGCGTCCACCCGCAGCATGAACTGCATCAGTCACTAGACGCCAGCCAGCCACTTGTTCATCCGACCAGATTCCAGGGGTATCCGCATAACCGACACCCATTGGCGTGACGGAGGTTGCTTCGCTCATGATGAGTCCAGCGGAAGCGCGTTGGACATAATATTCAGCCATGAGTGCATTCGGTACCCGACCTTCGCTGGCGCGTGAGCGAGTGAGTGGTGCCATGATAATGCGGTTAGGAAGTTCAAGATCGCCAATGGTAATCGGATCAAAAAGGGTAGTCATATCAATTATTCCTGTGAATAAAATCGTGGGGTCTTACGTGTAGAAATAGGGGAGAGGATTAAAGTTCTTTGCTCATTTGTTTTAGAAATTCGGCAATCACTTCTTCGTTACGCTTGAAGAAGTTCCATTGACCGACTTTCTTACAAGTGACTAATTTGGCGCGTTGCAAGATTGCGAGATGAGCCGACACAGTTGATTGTGATAAGCCGCATTGCGTAAATTTCCCCGCGCACACACCAAATTCAAAAGGATGTTCTTGAGTCTTGAAATGTTCTTCTGGATTTTTTAAACAAGCCAACATTTCTCGACGTGTGGGATGGGCGAGGGCTTTGATAATTTCATCAAGGTCAATTTGTATGGTCATGAATGAGATGGTAAAACGTTATATTGCGATAAGGCGAAATATATATCGTATTTTTACGATATGCAATGGTTGGTCAGAAAGCTTTTGTATCTAACAGTTCTTGTATTGCTGTAAGATATTCAGATTCATTAGTTTTTTATGATTATAAAATTAGCTCATCAATAGTTGAGAATAAAAATGTTAAGAAAATATTTAGATCGGCAGTACATCGGTTTTATTGTTAGTCTGATTGCAATGAATATTGTAGTTTTACTATTTAGAGATATGTTCCTTTTTTCTAAGGGTGGTCATCATCTACCTATTTGGATGAAAGAATTACCTGACTATTTGATGCCGCCGTGGATTTTGATTTGGTGCCTTATTCCTGCTGCTTTAATTCCAAAAATTACTCCAAAATCGATGATTCTATTTTCAACGGTAATTGTTATAGCTCCATTATCGGCAGTGATCCCTTATTTCATAAAGTTATTCCTTGCTGAAGGTGATTTTGTAAGTGCTCTGGTAAACTCAGCTTTTAACTGGTTTTTTGTTATTGCGTTTTACTTATCAATTCCTGTAATGGTTTTAATTACTCTACTAAGCTTTATTTATATTGTACAAACCAGAAAAGTTTGGTGGAATGATTTTGAAGATTTTCTTGATCATTTCGAAAAGAAAAAGTAGTTTTAATAAAAAACCCGCTAACAGTCAGCGGGCTTTTTCAATCAACGAACGTATTACAGCGTACGTGAAATCAGTTCTTTCATGATTTCATTGGTTCCAGCATAGATGCGGTTTGCGCGGTTATCGATATACGCACGAGCAATTGGGTATTCAAGCATATAGCCATAACCACCATGCAATTGAACGCACTCATCAACAACTTTACTGAACATGTCGCTGAGTTTATATTTTGCAGCGGCGGCGGCTTCAATCGCTAAACTTTCAGTCAGTTGCATTTCCATACAACGATCAACGTATACGCGACCCATATCGATTTCACTGCGCATTTCAGCAAGTTTGAAACGGGTGTTTTGGAATGATGAAATGGTTTTACCGAAAGCTTTACGTTCTTTCACGTATTTTACCGTTTGTGCAAAAGCGGCTTCAGAACCTGCTTGGCAAATGATTGCAACCATGAGACGTTCCCATGCCAATTCTTTCATCAACATAAAAAAGCCCATGCCTTCCATACCGAGTAGGTTTTCTTTCGGTACACGAACGTTATCAAAGAATAGTTCACACGTATCTTGACCTTTCATGCCAACTTTATTCAGAGGTTTGCCTTTGGTAAAGCCTGCGCTTTTTGCGTCCATGATGAGCAATGACAGGTTGTTTGATCCTTTTTCACCGCTACCTGTTTTGACCACGACAACCGCCATATCGCAGAGGTAGCCATTGGTAATAAAGATTTTTGAGCCATTTACGACATAATGATCGCCATCCAAAACTGCTGTGGTGCGGACACCTTGCAGATCTGAACCAGTGCCTGGTTCAGTCATTGCAATTGAACCAACGACTTCGCCAGTTGCCATTTTTGGCAGCCAAGCGAGTTTTTGTTCTTGATTACCAAAATTATTGATGTAGTTTGCAACGATGTCTGAGTGCAATGACATGCCGCTGCTAGAGTCCATCGCGTAACCTTGCTCTTCGATCAAGATCATGCTGTAGAGGCGATCTACGCCTGAACCACCGAATTCTTCTGGCATGGTTGCACAAAGTAGACCGAGTTCACCCGCTTTGTTCCATAAGTCACGATCAACATGCTGTTGCGCTTCATATTTTTCAGTGTTTGGAATGACTTCTTGTTCAAAGAAACGACGTGCGGTTGTGCGGAATGCTTCGTGATCTGAATTGAACAGTTTACGAGGTAACATTGGGTCGATTGGGCGAGCGAGATTAATCATTAAAGAGCTTCCTAAGCTTGAGCGGTTGCGGCGCTTTTCAAAATAAATATTAAATGCAAACGGGCATTCAAATCTGCGTGTCGAAGGACTTCACATTGATGAATTGTGTGTTCGCTAGTTAATCGGATGCCGCCTGCAGCAACAATGATCGTTATTGCCAATATTGACGTTAAAATCGGCTTTTTTGCCAATTTAGGTGCAAAGCCAATTTCGTCTAGTGAAAAATATTCCACGATGAATTGAGCCAGCTGCATGACGAACCTGATATTCTTTTCCTCACTTTATAGCGATCTGTTTTTGCAATGATTCCAGCTAAGCCAGCATTATCCAAACATCAACTTGCCATTGACCGCGCACTGATCATTTCCGTGTTTGTGGTGGCGTCGTGTGGATTGGCGTATGAGTTGATTGCTGGGGCGCTTGCGAGTTATTTGTTGGGTGATTCCATTCTTCAATTTTCAACAATTATCGGTACATATCTATTTGCGATGGGGATCGGTGCTCATCTTTCGAAATACATCAAAGACGAACATGTACTCCAACGATTTATCGAAGTGGAGTTGTTAGTTGGTTTGATTGGCGGTTTGTCGGCAACGTTTTTGTTTGTCATTTTTGCTTGGTTATCCATGCCGTTTCGGGTGGTGTTGTATGCGCTGGTGATGATTATTGGCATTTTGGTCGGTATGGAAATTCCGCTGGTGATGCGCATTTTCAATCAACGCAAAACCGAGTTCAGTGAGTTAGTCAGTAAGGTGCTGACCTTTGATTATCTTGGTGCGCTCGCGGTGTCATTATTATTTCCGCTAATCCTTGCGCCGAAACTTGGTTTGGCGCGTTCCGCACTGCTTTTCGGGTTGTTAAATGCAGGGATTGCAGGGTGGACGGCTTGGCAATTTCGTGCAGAACTGCCCAATATAAAATCGCTGTTTAACCGTACGATATTTTCGGTACTGATTTTGCTGGCGGGTTTTGCCATGTCAGATCGTTTGGTGAAATGGTCTGAGGGCGTGTTGTTTGGCGATCCGATTATCTATGCAAAGTCCACGCAATATCAGCGCTTGATCATTACCAAATGGAAGGATGATTTACGGCTTTATATTAATGGCAATTTGCAGTTTTCCAGTCGTGATGAGCATCGATACCATGAGGCGTTGGTACATCCCGTGATGGCGACTATGCCGTGGGCGAAGCGAGTGTTGATTTTGGGCGGTGGTGATGGTTTGGCATTGCGTGAAGTGTTGCGTTATCAGAATGTCGATCATGTGACCTTGGTTGATCTCGATCCTGAAATGACCAAGCTGTTTTCGACAAATGCTGAATTGACAACGTTAAATCAGAAGTCCATTTTGAGTCCGCGTGTGACGGTGGTGAATGATGATGCGGCGCGTTGGCTTGAGCAAAATGCCAATATCTATGATGCAATCATTGTCGACTTACCTGATCCGTCAAACTTTGGTTTAGGTAAGTTGTATTCGGTGCCAATGTATCGTTTGCTTGAACGACATTTGTCGGAGCGAGGTTTGGTCGTGGTGCAATCGACTTCGCCTTATCACGCGCCGCGATCATTCTGGTGTGTGGCGACGACGTTAGAGAAAGCGGGGTTTTATACTACGCCGTATCATGCGCTCGTTCCGTCCTTTGGAGAGTGGGGTTTTATTATTGGCTCGAAAACGCGGAGTTATCAGCCGCCGATGAAATACAGTTTACCGATGACTTTCTTAGATCAAGACACGACAACGGCGATGTTTCATTTTCCGCCTGATATGAAGCGCTGGGATGTGTTGCCGAATGAGTTGAATAATCAGCAGTTGGTGCATTATTTCCAGCAGGATTGGGGTGATGTGATTCGTTGATTTTGTAAGTCAAAAGCAAATCCCTCCCAACCTCCCTTTCTTCACGGGAGGAGCTTTTCTAATTTGGCGTAGCCAAAGTAGTCCCCTCCTTAGGAAAATGAG
>CAYJUB010000085.1:0-7752 GCA_964373145.1 uncultured Moraxellaceae bacterium | reverse complement strand
CTCTCCATCCCAGTGATTTCAGTGATGTAAGTGACTTTTCGACTGCCACATGAGAAGCGTGTCTGCTGAACAATAATATCCACTGCAGATGCAATCTGTTCTCTAATAGCAGATAGAGGCAAATCCATACCCGCCATCATAATCATGGTTTCCATCCGCGATAGCGCGTCACGCGGCGTATTGGAATGCAAGGTCGACAGTGATCCTTCATGCCCTGTGTTCATTGCAGAAAGCATGTCCAGAGTTTCCGCACCTCGACACTCCCCAATCACAATGCGATCAGGCCGCATTCGGAGCGAATTTTTGACCAAGTCCCGTATAGAAACATGGCCCTTTCCCTCGCTATTGCCCGGCCTCGCTTCTAAGTTGATTAAATGCTCGGAATTGAGCTGCAACTCTGCAGCATCTTCAATGGTGATGACCCGTTCATCATTCGGGATAAAGTTTGAAAGGACATTTAATAATGTCGTCTTACCCGAGCCCGTACCGCCCGAAATAATGATATTTTTCTTATATAAAACACACATTTCCAAGAATGAAGCCATATCAGGAGAAAGGCTGCAATATTCAACCAAACCGTTGATATTCAGTCGTTTAGCAGGAAATTTTCGAATAGTGATCGTCGGCCCTTTAATCGCTAAAGGAGGAATGATGGCATTCACCCGCGAACCATCTTTGAGCCGCGCATCCACCATCGGAGAACTTTCATCAATGCGTCGACCCAATGGTGCAACGATTCGCTCAATCACATCTAAAACCGATCGATTACTCGAAAAAGTAGATTCGCTTTTTTGAATTCGACCATCTTTTTCAATGTAAATTTCATCGTAAGCGTTCACCATAATCTCAGAAACACGGATGTCGCTTAATAAATCCTCTAATGCGCCAAGCCCGATCGCCTCATCTAAAACCAGTTTTTTGATGCGATTGATATCGAGTTCTTTAGGAAAATCCATCGGAATAGGCGTGATCAGCTGATCTAAACAGGCCGTCGTCTCGGTTTTTAACTCCACATCCGTCATCGTGGCGACGTCTTTACGACGTAAATCCATCCGCTCCAACAACATCACATGTAGCTTTGCCATCCATTCCGATTGCAAGGCATTGATACTCTTGCTGGGTTCTTTATATAAAGCTAACTGAGTTGACCCCTCGATAATCGTTCGTTGCGTATCTCCCTTTATATTTTGCGGCTGAGCCGCGGCAGTACCACTAGAGGCAATCGACTCTGTTTCACTCTGACCCTCTTTCAGAATACGAAGTTTATACCCCGAGATTTCCAACACATCGGAATCCAGAATAATCGGGCCATAATAATCAATCTTCTTGCCATTCACGATCGTGCCATTCGCACCCCGATCAAGATCTTGAATAATAATACCGCCGGGCATTTCAACCAATTTTGCGTGCTTCGCTGCCACAGTCCAGCCTTTCAACTGAACATCACACTCTTTAGATTTACCAATCAAGACATCACCAAAAAACTCCAATTCGGATATTTGGCCTTTATACGACAGTTCTAATTTCAAACTAACCTCGGAAATCTAAAGTGACAGCGATTTTCATCAATCAAAAAGTGTGAAATTTATCCAACAGTGCTCGGACTTTTTCTACTCGTTGGCACAAATATTCAAGACTTTATTAAACGAACTGCAAGTCTGTAATGCATTAGGAGTTCTTTTTTTAGAAAGATCCGTTGTCATTTTTTCTGTCGTACTCGCAGGGGTAACGACATCATTTAAGATACCCAGAGAAGCCGACTGGATTGTTTCATCGACGACCTGATTTACATTTTTAAGCACGCCATCCATGCCTTTGACACTCTTATAAATATAAGGCGTGACGAAGAAAACCAACTCGGTTTGTTTGTTTGCACTACTACGATTTTTAAAGAGATTACCGATAACCGGTATACTTCCAAGTAACGGAATTTGTGATTTATTTTTTGCTTTATTGATTGAAACCAACCCACTTAAAACCAATGTTTTGCCCGGCTCAATTGAAAACTCAGTCTCGGTTTTCCTTGACAACAAACCTGGCTGACCATTGACAGCAGTAGAAGGGTCGACATCACTAAGTTCAGCGGTGATCTTTGCCTGAATATCCCCTGAGGACTTAATGAGTGGCTCAACATCCAGCTTAATACCGTAGTCCTTAAATTCCGTCTGGGTCCCTGCATTTGAGGTCGTTTGATAAGGAATTTGTCCGCCAGATAAGAAACTGGCTTTACCCCCATTCTTGCAAGACAATAATGGCCTAGCCACAACGGTTGCAGAACCAGATTGCTGCATCAAGTTGATCTTACTATCTAGTTGTGTAATCACACCCAGATAAGAATTAAAATAAGGCAGATTAGCAACGTTTAATATATCTTGTGCAAAAGGACTCGTAGGTCGATTACCCTCTGCATCTTTCAGCCCCAAGGTAGTAACCTTTGAAAACCCTCGCTCCATACCAGTCGCAGCAATAGTGGGTCCATCGATAACTCCCCCCCAATTAACGCCGATTTCTTTTAAGTTTTTCGAAGACAGTTCGACAACTCGAACATCCAGATAAATCATCTGGCCTTCATCACCCTGAATTTCATTCGATGTACTTACAAGATTTAAGACATTTGTGCCAAACGCTGCTAACAAGGCATCCACTTTCTTTTTCGACGAAGCCTCTAGTTGTCCTCCAGAAACAACAACCTGATCACCAATGATTTCCGATTTAATCGTTGGATAAGCAACTAGAAACTTATTCACTTCTCTAAAAGTCCAAGCGAGATTAGTCGGGTACACATGAAATTCTATGGTTCGATAAACCGAATTATTCCAAACCTTTAAAGTCGTATCCCCTGGCTTTTTTGCAGTAATCACAATCCCTTTACCATTGGTAGGAATTGCGCTCAAAATTTCATTACTTCCGACCACCACATTGGTAATACCTGGATCGGTAAGTAGCTGGGACTCTCCTGGAAACATATACATCATTTTTTCAATCGCATACGCAGTTTGAACTTCCATTACGCCCACAGTAAGCATTGCGAACTTCAAACAGGTTAAACCAAAAACTTGCTTCACTTTACTCATGACCAACATTTCCATAAATGACACTAATGCTATTAAAAGGTTTTTGAACCGCGTTAAATGATTTCTCAACGACATGCTTTATAGGGGCGGCAACCCGCTGTGGTGCAGGGCGAATCACTTCAATATCTCTTGATGAATCAAGTGGGTTACGCAATATTGCGGTAATTTTTCCAGACTGAGTGGCCATCGTTATTCTTTTGGCATCGTTTAAACTCACTTCAAGCGTGATATTTGCATATGAACTGAGCTGTCCTGTTTGAGGATCGACGCGTTGACTTGCAGAAACTGCATCACCCGTGGCAATGATTTTCACTCCCGACATCAAGGGAATCGTTTCGAATCGCTCGGCACGTTGAACAGTCAACAATAGATCGATCAAATCCCCAGGCTTGAGCATCGAAGAAATAGAGCTTTCATCATCGACAGGAATCGTAATCGCACGACTCCCAACAGGAATCTTCGTGGCGATTTGCAACCGCTCATCTTTTTCAACCATGGTTGGGGTTAAAATATCCCCCGCCTTAATTGCCGTTTTGAGAACACCATCCTCAATGAGATTAAACTCATCAACCAAAACACCACTTGATTGCTCAAATTTCGATGGAATTGGACGCTGCGATACGACATCCATTGTTATTTTTGTGCCCGCCTCCAAATCTTGTGCTGCAACCACATAATTAATAGAAGTTCCAGAATCTTCTATTTTTTCAATTTTCATTTTTAAAATAAACCAAACTAAACCAGCCCCCAGTAATCCTATTAATACTGACGCAATTGGAACAACATATTTTCTATTCAAAACTCACCCCAACATTAAAATATTTATTATATTATCTAGAAACCGTATCGGATAACTTCCTCACTGCCGCATCAATCGTGTCCATATTGGCAATGGTGTGTGAAAACTTACCATAATTATCGTCATAGGCCATTTTAAAAATATTAAAAACATCAGTAAAATGGCATATTGCCAAAAAAACAAATAATGCAATAACATACTCAGTTGCAGCTTGACCATGATTATATTTATTCATTACTATAACTGTTGTATAAATACATAAGTAAGTTTTCCTCTGGATAATTCAGCATCAACAATCAGCACTTTATTACCACTCTTTAAGTTCGCTGATTTATAGCCTTTTGAACTTTCAACACCCAAAGATTGGTTTTTTATCACCATCATTTGGCTTAAATATTCCTGCCTTGAGACATTGATCAACGAAACCGTTCTAGAAATATTGAACGCATCCGTCGCCTGAAAATCCATCACAACCTTAGCGCGACTCAATCGAAGTGGAATTTTTATATACTGCCAATTCCCACGAGCGTTACAGGTCAAATATCCAGACAAAGTTCTCGCCTTTGGATCATCCACAACCATCGTGGACAATCCAAATCGGGTGGTTTTAAACGTGATTACCGAACCTGAGATAGTGGAATTTATATTTTTCTCATTCAAAGTATTCACTAGACACTGGAGATCACAATTAGAAAAATTAAAATAACTGCTCGTTTTTCTTACATTATTCAAAATCTCATCTCGAAAAATTTCTTTTAATTGAATGTCATTAAAATGATGATCCGGCAAACAAGCCACACACCAAGTCGAGCATAATGAGATCAACAATAATATAAATTTATTAACGATTTTGTTGTATATCATTTTGGAACAACTGATGAATCAACAACATCTGTCTTAATTTCTGGTTCATCAAATAAACGAAACACTGGTCGTAGTGCATTAATTAATGAAGATGCCTTTTGATGTGGATAAACCCTAATTCCTGCTCTTTTTATTCGATTATTTGTATCTGCGTTAGATAATGAAGTCCAACTATTCGTTAGAACATTCATTTCTTTGGTAATCACCAGACTATCAGACAAGCCATCCAACATTCTCAAATTTGTTAATGGCACAGTTACTTTAACTTTATAATATGAATTTGAAGATAATTTCAGATCTCTCGTTAAGCGCCCAACATAATCAAAATTAAATCGATCATTAGTCCCATCTGTAATCGGAGTGACTTGAACCTTCACTGAACCTCTTGCAACCATCGACTTACCCTTCGCGCCAGTAAACCCTTGATTCTCGCCAAGAGGTACACTCCCCGTCTTCACATAAGCACCCGATGCGGCAAAAAAACGATCATTGACATCTCGTGTCAAAATAGATGAAGTCGCAGTCCCTTCTCTCTTTTGAACCTCCCAAGCCGCATAATCCAAGGATTGAATGGCCAAAATGTTTAAATTCGCAATTTTGCCAATCAATGGAATCACAATAATAAAGATGACAAGTAACCCCGCAGACACTGCAAATTCAATAACACCAACACCCTTTTGTCGATGAATACTCAAGCCAACATCCACCATAAAATAACTCATGGCAAAGCCTTAGCCGCAAGGGCAACAGTGATTGAAGTCGGTATGATTCGCGCGCGCCAATAAGGATTAAATAAGCTCGCCTTTTCAGGTTGACCATCAGTCCGCTCAAAATACACTTCGGACTGACTTGCTGTCACAATTCCATCTGCGGCTAGATGATCTGGAGATTCCAGTGAAGGATTGACCTTGAATTGACTATCATGTTGTGTTGTGAGTAGATTTTCTGATTTTTTGCTCACTTTTAGCGCTATTTTAAATATCGGCGTTGCCGTCTTCGTATCTTTCAAATCCACAAAAATTGGCACGCCATACCCTGGGCCTTTAAACGATTTACGAGAGTCAAAGTAGGGAGTTACATGATCACTATCTGCACGCCGGCTACCCATTGGATTTGTAGTGAGTGACGTATCAAATCCCCTGACATTCGGAAAATCCCCGCCATTGCCTTTGGTATTAAATACGGTGGCCGAACCATACCCGATTGGGAAAACTTCTTTATTAATTGGGGCCCGGCACGGATACCTAAACGGTTTTTTTCCACATAACTTCATCCCCACCCCAACATGATGCAACGAAAAAGTATCCTTCCCTTTCCACTCATCCAATCCGACAAGTTCTGTTCCACCTCTTTTTTTAAACACCGCATGCACAACGCCAAAAATACTGCCACTGATTGGAATTGGAAACTTCAAATTCATTTGTTTACGTGCATTGGTGAACGGATCGATTGCTAGTGCTGACTCATCGAGCACTTTCTTCATCCGCTCTCGATCTTTACCTGCATACAAATGCAAAAATGACTCTAAATTAATCGTCGTCAATAGTGGAATATATTGCGCCTCAAACTTGCCTGCATTTGATTCTTTGATAATGATTGGAGCAACTCTATATAAATTATAATCAGCGACTGCCAATAAAGCAGTCTGTTGCGCTTGAAGTAACATACTCACAGCCGCATCCGCAATAATCGGTGTAGCCAATGCCTGGCTGCCGTATTTCATGACATTACTAATGCCATTAATGACTGGAGCATATCCAGGGATCAGATTAAGTGGACCAGAATTTTGTGGAATATCCGTAAACATCATTCCATAAGAAGCAATACTAATATTTTGAGCAATCGATAATTGATTCGCAACTTGAGCGCGATTTATATAAGCATTTAAATTTAATAGTCGAGCCTGATCAACAGCCATACTATATACAGCATGATCGGCCAATGATTTCGCTATCATTCTATCGGCTAACAATTGTCCCGTGTTATACACAAAGACCATTGATAATGAAGCAACAGAAATAAAAACCAGGGCAACGACAAGCGCTTGCCCTGACTGACTATTATTATTCAATTCCATTATTCTCTATTGTAATTATAAAAAGACCCATAAAGAAATATAGGTCTTTTGTTCAATAAAATAAACGCTTAGTTTGTTCTAGAGAATGTTGCCATTGTTTTAGCTGTAGTACTTTCATTCTGGGCTGCACCAGAAGCTGTTCTTGCAGCCGTTGCAGCTGTTCTTGCAGCATTCGAATTACCGGCCAATGCCGCAGCAGCAGCACCGGCTTGAGCAGTCGCAGTTTGACCAAAATACTTAAACACCCCGATTGCAGCAACAGCGATGAGTGCCACAATAATAATGTACTCAGTCATACCCTGACCACGTGCATGACGTAAACTTGCATTCATTTTCATATTAAAAATCTCAATTCATTATAATTAATAAGCGAAATTGCATATATTAAAAAATATTTTTGTATTTCAATTTCGCCGCGCCAGTGAAACATTATTATAAAAACTTAGACAGCATTCGACACACAACATATGCATTTAAATGCACACTATGTATAAAAAATTTTCAATATTAGGTATCGTCAATTCACTTAATTATATATGTCGTTTCTCATATCTTTAGTTATTTTACGCAATAAACAACACACAATAAAACAGGTTGCACATCACAATTAAAATCATTTTTATTTAATGTAACACAATTGCAATTTACCATATAACTTTTAGAATTTACAATTAATTTTTAATAATATTTCAACAAATAAATTTTAGTATATAAAAATAAAGCAAACAAAATCCTAAAAGTATATTCAAGATACTTTCATCAATAAATTTCATTCAGTTTAATAGTTTAAATAAATGTACGCATCAACTCTCAAAAAATTTTATTATTTCTATATGGGTAGTAAATTTTTAATTCTGGAAATTAGTTCAAAAAAAATTGGAACATGTCTTTTTTATATATTTAATATTTATAACACTAAATATGGTGCCGAGGGTCGG
>CAYJUB010000084.1:0-7853 GCA_964373145.1 uncultured Moraxellaceae bacterium | reverse complement strand
ACGTGAACCACGTCGTTATTCAGGTCGTACTTCGATGCGCGCTAAATTGAATGTACATGAAGTACGTCAACCGCAAGATAAAGATTCTGCATTGACCTTCTCGATGGAAGGTTATGTCGGTCCGCAAGAAAACAGCTCGTTGATTCCATTTGCATGGGCTCCGGGTTGGAATTCACCACAGTCATGGAACAAATTCCAAGATGAAGTCGGTGGACATTTGAAAGCGGGTGATCCAGGTGTGCGTTTGTTCGATCAATTGCGCAAAACTGCAAAACGCAGCTATGTTGCACCTGATGCGGAAACGGATACAGGCTATAAATTATTACCAGTCGCAAACCTGTACGCATCTGATGAAATGGCAGCACGCGCGCCAGTCATGCAAGAGCGTATCGGTGATGCGTATTTGACCTTGAGTGTTGAGACTGCTGAACAGTTAAAACTGCAAGATGGTCAAGATGTATTGCTAAAGGTCGGTTCAGACGAAGTTCGTTTGCCGATCACCGTCAGTGAAAATCTGCCAGTTGGTGTGATTGGTTATCCACTCGGTCAATTGATGGCATTGGATTTATCACAATCTGTTGTGATCCAAGCTGCACCAGCCGTTCAATCCGCAGTAGTAGGGGGTTAAGATGAGAGTCGATCCAACGATACCTACTTTTCTTGCGGATTCGATGACCCAGTCGCAATGGGATATTACTTTTGCAGTTGGACAAGCTGTTGCAATTTTACTGCTGGTCGTGATGATTGGTGGTTTTCTCAGTTTTGTTTAACGTCGCGTTTTGGCACTTTGGCAAGATCGTTACGGTCCGAACCGCGTTGGTCCATTTGGTTTGTTCCAGATTCTGGCTGACGGCTTGAAGATGTTCTTTAAAGAAGATTGGACTCCGCCGTTCGTTGATAAATTGACTTTCTTCCTCGCCCCAGCGATTGGTATGGGCGCGTTGATGCTGTCAATTTTGATCATTCCATTTAGCCCAACTTTGGGTGTGGTTGATCTCAATATTGGGATTCTGTTCTTCTTTGGTATGGCAGGTTTGGGTGTTTACGCGGTCATGTTCGCAGGCTGGGCATCCAATAATAAATTTGCTTTGCTCGGCGGTATCCGCGCCGCTGCACAAACCGTGAGTTATGAAGTGTTTATGGGCTTGTCGCTCATGGGCGTTGTAGCGTTGGTAGGTAGCTTTAACCTCCGTGATATCGTTGAATATCAACAAACGCATTTATGGTTGGTGATTCCACAATTCTTCGGTTTCTTGACCTTCATTATTGCTGGCGTTGCGGTGACTCACCGTGCTCCATTTGATGCGCCAGAAGCAGAGCAAGATATCGGTGCGGGTTATCACACTGAGTATTCAGGCATGAAGTGGGGGATGTTCTTCGTTGGTGAATACATCGGCGTGGTTCTGATTTCATCATTGATTACTGCCTTGTTCTTCGGTGGTTGGTTGCCGCCGTTCAATATCAATATTCCGTTCGTTCCACCGCTATTTTGGTTTGTAGCAAAGACACTGTTCTTTGTCATGATGTTTATTCTGGTGCGTGCGGCATTACCACGACCACGGTTTGACCAAATCATGAGTTTCGGTTGGAAAGTTTGTTTACCGATTACGTTAATCAATTTATTGGCTACAGCAGGCTACGTGTTATACACCAGCCCGCTGCAACCATAACGCATTGCTCAGGAATCAATAAGATGGCTAATTCTGGTGCAAATCTACTTTCGGGCGTGTGGTCGCAACTCCGCAGCTTAGTCATGGTGTTTAGCCATGCATGGCGCAAACGCGACACCTTAATGTATCCCGAAGTTCCAGTGAATCCTCCGCCGCGCTATCGTGGTCGGATTGTCCTGACGCGTGACCCTGATGGTGAAGAGCGTTGCGTCGCATGTAATTTATGTGCGGTGGCGTGTCCAGTCGGTTGTATTTCTTTGCAAAAAGCAGAGCGAGATGACGGACGTTGGTATCCAGAGTTTTTCCGCATTAACTTCAGCCGTTGTATTTTCTGCGGTATGTGTGAAGAAGCGTGTCCAACGACTGCGATTCAGCTCACCCCTGATTTTGAAATGGCAGAGTTTGATCGTCAGAACTTGGTTTATGAAAAAGAACATTTGCTGATTTCAGGTCCTGGTAAATATCACGATTACAACTTCTACCGTGTCTCAGGTATGGCAATTAAAGATAAACCTAAAGGTGCAGCGCAAAACGAAGCGGCTCCAGTCGATGTACGAGGTTTAATGCCATGATGACAACGATAATGAATGCTTGGCCGTTTTACGTGATTGCTTTAATTACCATTATTACCGCGATTCGTACCGTGACCAATACTAATCCTGTGCATGCGTTGCTCAGTCTGATTGTGTCGCTATTGTCGATTGCAGGTTTGTTCTTCTGCTTGGGTGCGCCATTTGCGGCTGCGCTGGAAGTAATTGTTTATGCGGGTGCGATTCTCGTGCTATTCGTATTTGTGGTGATGATGCTGAACCTTGGTTCAGTGACTGTCG
Organism: uncultured Moraxellaceae bacterium; assembly: GCA_964373145.1. Classification (GTDB taxonomy): domain Bacteria; phylum Pseudomonadota; class Gammaproteobacteria; order Pseudomonadales; family Moraxellaceae; genus Aquirhabdus. The sequence continues at coordinate 5,353 of CAYJUB010000084.1, read as the reverse complement.
CGCAAGAAAAACGTTGGTACAGTGCGGACACTTGGGCATGGCCTGCAGGCTTGGCATTTTTGCTGGGCTTGGCCATCGTGTGGATGCTGGGTAGCGGTGAGTATTCACCACAAGCCGCCGTTGTAGGTGTTCAAGTGGTTGGTGCTAAAGAAGTCGGTATCTCTTTGTTTGGTCCATATTTGTTGTTGGTTGAATTGGCATCGTTGCTGCTATTAGCGGCATTGGTTGCGGCTTACCATTTGGGACGCAACACTGACGGTTTCAATGATCCAATTGAAATTCGTAACTTGCCAGAAGAAACCGCAGCAAAAATTAAACTTAGCCAAGCAGCACATGAAGCTGAACACCTTGCGGAACAGCAAGCGGCAAAAAAAGGAGCGTCTAAATGATTATTCCTTTAGAACACGGCTTAATCCTTTCGGGTATTTTATTTGCGATCGGGTTTTATGGCGTGATGGCACGTCGTAACTTGATGTTTATCCTCATGAGCATCGAAGTCATGATGAACGCTGCGGCACTCGCTTTTGTGGTTGCAGGTTCACGTTGGGTACAACCTGACGGACAAGTGATGTTTATTTTGATTGTGACCCTAGCCGCAGCTGAAGCAAGTATCGGTCTTGCACTGTTGTTGCAGTTTTATCGTCGATTCCAACATTTGGATATTGATGCTGCCAGTGAGATGCACGGATGAGCCAGTCGATGATTTCTTTACTGCCTTTGACCTTTATTTTGCCATTTATTGGTTATCTCATTCTTGCTGCCTTCCGCGATCGTTTGTCTGAAACGATGGTCGTCGTGATCGGTGTAGGCAATATGGCGCTGTCTGCGCTAATTGCCTTGCTGGCGGGTATTGAGTTTTTGAACTTGCCAACAACGGCAGGTAATGCAGTTGCAGTACAACAAACGTTGTGGACATGGATGCAAGTGGGTACGTTTGCTCCAGCATTTGGTTTGCACTTTGATGGTTTAGCATTAACCATGACTGGCATCATCACGGGTGTGGGCTTCCTGATTCACGTGTTTGCGTCATGGTATATGCGTGGTGATGCGACCTACGCACGTTTCTTCTCTTACATGAATTTATTCGTTGCCAGCATGTTGCTGTTGGTACTCGGCGACAACCTCGTCCTGTTGTATTTGGGCTGGGAAGGCGTGGGTATTTGCTCATACTTGCTGATTGGTTATTACTACAATGATCTGGCGAATGGTCGTGCGGCGATTAAAGCATTTACCGTGACCCGTGTGGGTGATGTGTTTTTAGCACTCGCAATGTTCATGATCTTTAAAGAGTTGGGTACGCTGAATATCCAAGAAATTTTGCATCGTGTGCCTGAGTTAATGGCGAGTGGTCAGATTGACCTGATTGCATTGCTCATCCTTGGCGGCGCAATGGGTAAGTCAGCACAAATTCCGCTACATACTTGGTTGGCGGACGCGATGGCGGGTCCTACACCTGTTTCTGCGTTGATTCACGCGGCAACCATGGTGACAGCAGGCGTGTATCTGATTGCACGTTTACATCCGATTTTCTTAGAAGCACCACAAATTCTTGAGTTTGTTGGAGTCGTCGGTGCTGCAGGTGTGTTGATCTCTGGATTTGCTGCATTGGCACAAACTGATATTAAACGTGTACTTGCTTATTCGACCATGGGTCAGATTGGCTATATGTTCTTGGCACTCGGTGTCGGTGCATGGCAAGCGGCGATTTTCCACTTGATGGCACATGCGTTCTTTAAAGCATTATTGTTCCTCTCATCAGGTGCAGTGATTGTTGCGTGTCATCACGAACAAAATATTTTCAAAATGGGCGGCTTGTGGAAAAAGATTCCATTCGTCTATGTCTGTTTCTTGGTCGGTGGCGGCGCATTGGTTGCACTTCCATTCGTGACCGTTGGTTTCTATTCTAAAGATGCGATTCTGTGGCAAGCATATGCGACAGGACATCATGCGGTGTTCTGGGCTGGTTTGTTTGGCGCGTTCTTGACTTCAGTGTATACCTTCCGTTTGATTTGGACGGTATTCCATGGTCAAGAAAATGGTCATGCAGAGCCAATCAAAGGTGCAAGTTATTGGTTACCATTGTCTGTGTTGTTGATTTTATCAACCGCGGTCGGTGCAATGATTCATCCGCCATTGGCTGGCGTATTGCCTGAGTTCAAAGCCTTGGCTGCATTTGAGCACGATTTGCATTTCATTGAATACATTTCGATTGCCACTGCATTGGGTGGGTTGTTGGTTGGTTTTATTTTATTCTCAGGTAAACGTACTTTGGTGAATAAGTTTAATCAGACACGTGTCGGCGCTGGATTGGGCTATTGCATGTATAACGCGTTTGGTTTTGATGCGTTGTTTGACATCCTCTTTACTAAGCCGTTCTTAGCGATTGCTCGATTGATCAAATCGGATCCAGTGGACAGATTCTGGAGCATTGTTCCAGCTCTGGTTCGCGGCGGAAATGCGTGGGCGACACAAGGTCAAAAAGGTTTACTGCGTGGATATTTGACCAGCACTGCATTGGGTGCGGTGGTGTTGCTATTCACGTTGTTAGCAATTCAGATTATGGGGAAATAAGATGGATTTACAATTTCAAAATAATCTGTATTTGCCGTTATTGATCCTGATTCCATTTATCGCTGGTTTTTTATGCTGGATTGCTGAGAAAGTCAGTATTCGTGCGCCGCGTTGGATTGCGTTGTTTGGCATGGGCTTGACGCTCGTTCTATGCATCGATTTATGGATGAATGGAAACTACGCTTCGTCAGCACAGACGCTTGTGCAAGCGGGTACACCCCCTGTTTGGCAAGCCGAATTTTATATGCCGTGGATTCCACAGTTAGGTATTAGCATCCATCTTGCGTTAGATGGCTTGTCACTGATGATGGTGGCATTGACTGCGTTATTGGGTGTGTTGGCCGTTGGATGTTCTTGGGGAGAGATTCAGAAGCATGTTGGCTTCTTCCATCTCAATCTGTTGTGGAGTTTGGGCGGTGTAATTGGTGTGTTTCTTGCCATCGATATGTTCCTGTTCTTCTTCTTCTGGGAAATGATGCTCGTTCCGATCTATTTCCTGATTGCCCTCTGGGGACATGCAGGCTCGAATGGTCGTAGCCGTGTTTATGCCGCAACAAAGTTCTTTATTTATACTCAAGCCTCAGGTTTGATCATGCTGGTTGGTATTTTGGCGTTGGTGATTATTAATTACCAACAAACCCAACAGCTTAGTTTTGACTACATGCATTTGTTGGGTACACAGTTCCCGCCAGGTTTTGAATATGCATTGATGCTGACTTTCTTTGTCGCGTTTGCGGTGAAGTTGCCCGTTGTGCCTTTCCACGGTTGGTTGCCTGATGCGCATGCGCAAGCACCTACAGCGGGTTCGGTGGATTTGGCAGGTATTCTGATCAAAACCGCAGCCTATGGTTTGCTGCGTTTTGTGTTGCCATTATTTCCGCATGCGTCAGCAGATTTTGCGAATGTTGCAATTACCCTTGGTTTGATCGGCGTGTTTTACGGCGCATGGGTTGCGTTTATCCAAACGGATATCAAACGTCTGGTTGCCTATACCAGTGTGTCGCATATGGGCTTTATTCTGATTGCGCTTTACGCAGGCAATTTGATGACGATGCAAGGCCTCATGGTGATGATGTTGGCACATGGTTTGTCATCAGCAGCACTGTTTATCATGTGTGGTCAAATTTACGAGCGTCTGCATACCCGTGATTTGCGTCAAATGGGCGGCATATGGGGCAGGGCGCGTTATTTGCCAGTCTTCCTGATGTTCTTTAGTGCGGCGTTGCTGGGTATTCCAGGCACGGGTAACTTCATTGGTGAGTTCTTGATCCTGCTCGGTGCATTTGCGCAATTCCCTTGGTATGTCGTATTGGCAACGATCAGTGTGGTACTAGCAGGCTTGTATTCGCTGTATATGATTCATCAGACCTTGTTTGGTCAACCGCACGGTTCTGAGTCAAAAGAAGGCGATACTCATGCTGATGCTCATTCAGACGGGCATGCACACGGTTCAAATGCGAAATCAGCCTTTGCGATGACCGATTTGAATGCACGTGAATTATCAATGCTGATTACGATGGCAATCGGACTGGTTTGGTTGGGTTTATATCCACAAACTGTGCTTGATACATCGGCCCAAACAATGCAATGGATTAGTCAGGCGTATCAAACGCCGCTGTTTCCAGCACTTCCTACAGTTACAACAGGCACGGGAGTTCACTAAGCCATGACGACAGAACTCAATTTGGTTGATTTACTGCCGCTGATGCCCGTGTTTATCGTAAGCATGACGTCGATTCTGGTGATGTTACTGATTTCTATCAAACGTCATCATGCACTCAGTGCCACCGTGACAGTGTTGGGTCTCAATGCTGCACTCGGTTGGATTATTTGGTTTTTCATGAATGGTTCTCCTGCGCCAGTCATGGGTTTATTCATGGTTGATGGATTTTCGCTGTTCTATATGGCGTTGATCTTGGTCGCTGGTCTAGCATGCTGTACGTTATCTCATGCCTATATTCATGATTATCAAGATAATAAAGAAGAGCTATATATCCTGCTGTTGATCGCAATTGCTGGCGGTATGCTGTTGGTTTCTGCCCAAAACATGACCTCGTTCTTTATTGGTTTAGAGCTACTGTCTGTACCGACTTATGGCTTACTGGCTTATACCCATGAGCGCAATAAATCATTGGAAGCGGGCATCAAATACATGGTGTTGTCGGCAACGGCATCTGCTTCAATTTTGATGGGTATGGCGTTCCTCTATGCATACAGCGGGACATTGGATTTCCATCAGTTAGGTAAAGTGCTGGTCACGACCTTGCATGAACCGTTGGCGGTGACAGGCGTTGGCTTGATCTTAGTCGGTTTGGCGTTCAAATTGTCTCTCGCACCGTTCCATCGCTGGACACCAGACGTGTATCAAGGCGCGCCTGCACCTGTGGCGACATTCTTGGCAACGGTGAGTAAAGTTGCTGTATTGGCGTTGACAATACGTTTCTTATTCACCAGTGGTGCAGTTGCGATGGATGGCGTACGCGATATTTTGACCGTGCTCGCAGTGCTTTCGGTGATTATTGGTAACTTGCTTGCAGTCCGCCAATCGAATCTGAAGCGTCTGTTGGGTTATTCCTCGATTGCCCATTTAGGTTATATTTTCATCGCATTAGTGGCGTTGCCGGGTCAGCAGAGTATTAGTACTATTAATATTTATATTGTCGCCTATGTACTGACGACGATTGGTGCGTTTGGTGCAGTGGCGCTGATGTCGAGTCCATACGATGGTGATGAAGCTGAATCATTGGCGGATTATCGTGGACTGTTCTGGCGTCGACCAGTA
>CAYJUB010000083.1:0-7863 GCA_964373145.1 uncultured Moraxellaceae bacterium | reverse complement strand
AAGTTAAATAATGACGCGATTTCTTCGCGGGACCAATCATTGCGCAACATAATGTGTTCCTATTCTAAGTGCCTATTTTCTAAGCGACTATATCCATAATCATCTCAACGCAGAGCATTAAAATGATTAAGTACGACGACGGATGCGTGCATGCAGTTTTTTTGCATGTGCAATCACGGGTTTGGCTTTATCTAACACAGGTTTTGGAATTTTTGGCACGATCATTTTTGAGGCTTGGTTAAACCACATCAGTAAGCTGAAATCACCTTCCATTTGCACAGAACCATCTTGCATACCCACCATAAACGCGGCAGGTTTACCTTGGGTCAGAATCTTAATCGCTTGATTACCATCACGAAAACGCAAGGTAAAATCAGCTTTTGGTGCATGACCACTCGCCATAGTCACTTGTCCATTGGCAATGGTAAAATTACGCGCAATACCGTCTAATGATTCGATTTGCATCACAAACTGACGATCAACAAGCAATGCTTGAAACTGCTTACTGGTACGTGCCAACTGCATCATCCGCAGACCAATACCCGCCAATAACAGGTCAAATGGATGCGTTGATAAATTGAGTAATGGGAGTTGAACGACAGGAATAGCCATAGTAGAGTCCACATATTCGGCATAAGCCGTAAAGATTTTTAATAGAGTATAACAAAGCAAGCATATTACAAAGACAACAGCCGCAATGCTAGATATTAAAAACGTTCATTACAGTAGCATTAGCATTTAACGCCGTCATTGGCATAAATTTACAAAAAGCAACTTTTGTTGGATTTATGTTTTCTAAAAAACAACACAATTGGCTCTTTGTAATCAAAACGTCACAATACCAGATGTAATATTACTGTCATTATTCGTGTGGCATTGTTGTTCTAACTTAGACTGGCATTGCCCGCACTTATAACTATTAGAACACGCATACATGATCTCATGTATTGCCTTAAATGGATCATCTGACCATGACAGACCGTATTTTGATCGTTGACGACGAAGCACCCATTCGTGAAATGATTCACACATCACTGGACCTTGCAGGCTTTGACTGCATTGAAGCCGAAGATGCGCGAACTGCGCATGCGATGATCGTCGATCAACGTCCTGCATTGATTTTGCTCGACTGGATGATGCCCGGCAACATGAGCGGCATTGAACTCTGTCGCCGTCTGAAAAAAGACGAATCCCTGTCTGAAATTCCTGTGATTATGCTCACCGCTCGTGGCGAAGAAGATAATAAAGTCCAAGGTCTTGATGCGGGTGCCGATGACTACATGACCAAACCCTTTTCAACGCGTGAACTGGTTTCACGTATTAAAGCAGTATTGCGCCGCGCCAGTGCACTCAATGCGGAACGCGCGATTAATGCTGAAGGTTTAACTCTTGACCCTGTCAGCCAGCGTATCAGTGTTGGCACACAAACCGTCGAAATGGGCCCAACGGAATATCGCCTCCTCGCCTTCTTTATGACCCATCCTGAGCGTGCTTATACGCGCACTCAAATGCTTGACCAAGTCTGGGGCGGTAATGTCTACGTCGAAGATCGTACCATCGATGTGCATATTCGTCGCTTGCGTAAAGTGCTTGAGCCACATGGATTTGATCGCTTCATTCAAACGGTGAGAGGAACCGGTTATCGTTTCTCGACGCGAATTGAGTCACAACTTAGTCCGTTATAATTCATTCATTTTTTTAATAATGTCTACAAGCTCCTCATAGATCGGCTAAAATGAAGCAATGACCAAAACCTCAACGTCTTTACTTCAATTCATCTACCAAGACCTTTTACGGCTTTTGGCTGTGATGCTTTTTTGCCCACTTATTGGCTTGTATTTTGGCGAACCTTGGGTGGCATTATTACTTGGGCTATTATTATTTTTAATTTTCCAACTCTATTCGCTCTATCGTTTATTTCGCTGGGTTGAGAGCTCAACCCAAGAAGAGCCGCCTGAACTCAGTGGTGTTTGGGCAGCCATTCTGTACAACATTACTCGCATCCAAAGCAGTGAAAATCGCTCACGCAAAAACTTAATGGGCGTGATTAGCCGCGCTCAAGAATCGGTCGCAGCCATGGAAGAAGCCGTGGTGTTAATTGATGCCAATTCATTGATTGAGTGGTGGAATCCAGCAGCAGAAAAAGTACTCGGTCTTAAATCCGGCGATCAAGGGCGTAATATTTTATTCTTTTGCCGCGCACCCGAGTTCGTGCGCTATTACCAACAAGGTAATTATAGCCAAGAAATCAAACTCAACTCATGGGTAAACGAAGCACATTACATCCAATGTAAACTCACTCGTTTTGGCAAAAATGACCGTCTATTAATCGCCTACGATGTCACTCGCGTACACAAATTAGAAATGATGCGTAAAGACTTTGTGGACAATGTCTCGCATGAGTTACGCACACCATTGACCGTTTTATCTGGGTACTTAGAAACCTTTATTGACCAAGATGATTTGAATCCGCGCTGGCGGAGGGGCTTTGAGCAAATGCGCCAACAAACCACGCGCATGACTCATATTGTCAATGACCTACTCCTGCTCTCACGCCTTGAAAACAATAGCGAGCCCACGCATCACAAAGTCATTGATATGCCGCATCTACTCCATAAAATTTTTGATGATGCCCAAGCCTACAACGCTGAATTCAAACATGAATTGCATTTAGAAATGGAAAGCTTCCGTAATCTACGTGGTGGCGAACAAGAGCTGACCAGTGCGTTCACCAATTTGATTACCAATGCGATTAAATACACGCCGAAACAAAGCGGGGTGATTACCGTCCGTTGGTTTGATGATGGTGAGATTAGTTGTTTCTCTGTGACGGACAATGGTCCTGGGATTGAGTCGCATCATTTACCCCGACTCACCGAACGCTTCTATCGAATCGACAGCGATCGCAGTCGTGATACGGGCGGTACAGGCTTGGGACTTGCGATTGTGAAGCACGTCATGCTACAACACGATGGCTACCTAGAAATCACCTCGACTCGAGGAAAAGGCTCGACGTTCATGTGTTGTTTTCCGCCTGAACGATTAGTCGCGTAAGTTTCAGCCAAAAAAACAGAGCATTTGAGCTCTGTTTTTTTTTCAACACTTACTCCCCATATTTCGCCTGCCACATGCCGTGCAGTGCATCGACAAATTCACTTGCGAATTGCTCGGTATTCACCAAGGGACTTTTCCTGACTTTCTCGCGCAACCCTTGACGAAACTTGGCAAGTGCTTGACGATATGATTCATCTGCATTTGCCCATGCAATCGCTTCATGAACATATTCTTCTTCAGTATGTGCAACCCAACCCGCCAATCCCGCATTGGTTAGCAATGATTGCCCTTGCCGCCCAAGCATGCCTGGCACTGCGAGTGAAATGGTCGGCACACCCATCCATAATGCTTCTGCGGTGACAACCCCGCTAGTTTGAGGAAACGTATCAAGCAGAATATCGACCTCTGCAAAAGACGCGAGATAATCCTTTCTCGATGTCGCACCAATCAAGTCAATGCGAGATAGGTCAAAACCATTTCGGTCGAGGAATGTCACAAATTTTTCTTTAGCGTCTTGATCATCAAGCTCGGGAATTTGTAAACGCAGTCTTGCATTTGGGCTAGCGCTCATAATCTGTAACCAACAACTCAAAACACCGACATTGAGCTGATGCATGCTGATGTAACTGGCTAGCACAACTTCAGTTCGTTGTAGACACGGCAACTCGTTGACTTCAGGAGCATCTTCTGGAATGGTAAAACTATAGCTGGCGTGAGGAAGCTTCCATAATTGCTCAGCGAAACCAGACTCTTCACTCTCAGGAACAGAAATCGAATCAGTCAAAACATAATCAATACTAGAAAGCCCCGTTGAGCCCCAAGCTCCCATCCAACTCACTTGCAGCGGTGCAACTTTTTTCGCAAATACAGGTAAGCGATGACCTTGAGTATGGCCAGACAAATCGATCAAGATATCAATTTTATCTCGCGAAATCTGTTCAGCTAAATGCTCATCACTCCAATCACGGACATCACACCACACATCAAACTTTGACTTCAGTCGTAGCGTATATTCATCTTGGAAACGATTATTTGAATACGCAAAAATCTCCACCTGATTTATAAATTTAGGATTCGTTCTAAATTGTGTCAATGTGCTTTCAAGTAAACGACTCACGGGATGAAATCGAAAATCCCCCGAAACAAACCCCACACGTAAAGGCGTATGCCGCATTGGTTTGACTTGGGATTTCGCTGTTTTCAAATCCGTTTGTGATTCGTAATGCTGGCGATAGGATTCGAGAATCTGTCTTTGGCGATCTGCATCCAATGGATATTGCGACGAATTCAAGGCAAACATATTGGAGAAAGCGATGGCAACATGTGCAGGATTGGCATTGAGCGCAATGACTTGCTGATAGGTCTGAAAGGCTTCATCAGTCTTCCCTGCAGCAATCAAATCGGCGCCCGAATCCAAGAGAGATAATTCAGCTTGCTCTTTGGATTTTGCATCCCACATGCCATACATCGCGCCCACAAAATCTTGTGCAAACTGTTTCGCATTGAAAATGGGGCTTTGTGCGACCTGTTCACGCATTCCCATCCGCAAGGTCGCGAGTTGCTGGCGCTGTTCTGTATCAGAATGCGCCCAATCAATGGCTTTTTGCACGTATTCGTCTTCGCTACGCACAATCCAGTCCGTCAAACCAGCATTCACCATGAACGCTTCACCTTGCCGCCCCAACATCCCTGGAAGGGCAAGCGTAATCGTCGGCACACCCATCCACAGTGACTCAGCCGTGGTTGTTCCCCCGGTAAAAGGGAAAGTATCGAACAAAACATCTACTTCAGAGTACGACGCCAAGTACGCGCTTCGATTCATTGAGCCAAATAAATTAACCTGACGAATATCTATGCCTGCTTTTGTGAGCTGCGCCAGTAATCGTTTCTTAGTATCTGGATTATCCAGCTCTTTCGACTGAATCCGAAAACGTGCCTGCGGACAGGCCACCAAAATCTGCGCCCAACAATTCAGCACGCCCTGACTGATTTTTGATAACCGTTGATAGCAACCAAAGACGAGCTGTGGTTGTTTTACACAAGGTGGCGGACTGACTTTAGGCGCATATTCAGGAATCGAAAAACAATAGCGTAAGTGCGGCAGCTTCCAAAGTTTCTCAACAAACCAATGTTCCTCATTCGCAGGAACTGAAATGGGATCAGCCAACACATAATCGATACTTGAAAGTCCAGTTGATCCCCAATAACCCAACCAACTCACCTGTAAAGGTGCTGGTTTTTTCACAAACACGGGCAAACGATATCCTTCGGTGTAGCCAGACAAATCAATCAAAATATCGATATTGTCACTGCGAATTTGCTCAGCCAGACGGTCATCACTCCAACCATCGACCTGACGCCACTCATCAAAAGATCGACGCAAACGACGTGTAAGATCATCCTGCTGACTGCGATTGTAATAACCAATCAATCTGACCTGACGACTTAACGCTGGATCAACGCCGATTTGCTCCAAAACACCTTCTAAGAAAAATCCGACAGGGTGCTGACGAAAATCGGCAGACACAAATCCAATGCGTAGAGGTTGGTGTGCTTTTAGCTGAACTGTGCTTTTGGAGCTTTGATGATGTATTTCAAATTGCTGCACATAGCGATGCAGGCATTCCATTTGCCGATACGGATCAGCAGGATAGACGTAGCTTTGAATATGCAGCATACCCATCATTGCCTTGGTATACGCTGGGTCTAATGCAAATATATCCCAATACGCCTGAACAGCATCTTCAAAACGTCGTTCATCTTCCAAAATTTTTGCCAGATTAAACCGTGCATCCATGCATGTTGGATCATGGATTAGTGCTTGCTCATTACTTGCACGTGCTTTTGCCATGTCTCCATTTTGAAAATAAGCCACACTTAAATTCAGATGTGCCGTGGCATAACTGGGTGCAGTTTGCGTTGCACGCAACAAATACTGGATTGCCTCGTCGTACCGTTCGAGATCAGTCAAAGCCATCCCAATATTGGACAGAATGGTGACATCATTCGGTAAATCCTTTTCTAGCTCGCGCCAAACCGAAATTGCTTTGTCGAGCTGCTGCGTGAGCGAAAAGGTAATGGCTAACAAATTCAGTGCGGCATGGCGTAGTGTCACATCAACATGCTTAATCGCAATACTTGCTTGGACTAGACGACAAGCCTCTTCAAATTGGCCCGCATCATATGCCTGCTGCGCCTGCTGATAATATTCGGACGCATTGGCATAATTTTTATCAGTTGTAGTCATCATTTTCTTTGATCGCATAGATATCTGAGTGACCAGCAGATTCGTTTACTGCTGATCGAGGTTAGAAGAGTAATTAATGTTCATTTTTTGCAGACTTTTCAAACGTCTAGCACTGTTCTATTGAGAAATTTTTTCACGCCACATTGCACACAACCCGTCTACAAACTCATGTGCAAATTGCTGTGCATTAAAGACGGGGCTTTGTCTCACTTGTTCTCTCATTGCTTTACGCCGCGCTGCTAAGTTTTCGCGCTGTTCGCTCGTTGCACTCGCCCATTCAATCGCTTTCTGGACATATTCAGCTTCGCTATAGGTCACCCATTCAGCTAACCCAGCATTGACCATGAGTGACTCACCTTGTCGACCCAGCATACCGGGTACCGATAAGGTCAAGGTAGGGACACCCATCCACAGAGCTTCTGCGGTGGTCGTTCCACCCGAATAGTGAAAAGTATCGAGAAGAATATCGACTTCCGCATAGGAAGCTAAATATTCAGCACGAGAAGTCTTTCCTTTTAAAACGATTTGTTGGGGATTAATTCCCACGGCTTTCATGCGCGCGAGTAATTTCTCTTTCGCGCCCTCCTCATCTAACTCTTTGGATTGAATCCGCAATTGAACATCAGGACAAGCCGTTAAAATCTGAGACCAACACTGCAACACGCCTTGATTGATTTTGACCAGCTTCTGATAGCAGCCAAAAACAATTTGAGGGCTCTCCAAGCATGGCGGTGGGACAACTTCAGGTGCTGCTTCAGGAATTGAGAAGCAATACCTTAAATGGGGCAGTCGCCAAATCCTTTCAGAGAACCAGAGTTCTTCATGTTTAGGAACGCAAAACGGATCAGCGATCACATAATCAATTGCAGTCAGTCCTGTCGATCCCCAATACCCTAACCAACTCACTTGCACTGGGGCCGCTCTTTTCGCAAATGCGGGTAAGCGATGTCCACGCTTATGACCAGACAAATCGATCAAGATATCAATGTGATCTCGTTTGACCTGATCCAAGAAACGCTCATCCGCCCATCCATCTGTCCGATACCAAGCATCAAAGTGCTCACTCAGACGAAACGTCGCCTCATCCTGCACCGCTTGATTATGATAGGCAACGAGGGTCAGTTGCGAATTTAAATTCGGATTTACTCTGATCTGTTCGAGTGTACTTTCTAAAAAATAACCAACAGGATGTTCCCGTAGATCCGCTGAAACAAATCCAACACGAAGTGGTTGATGATTTTGTAGAGCAGAATCTATCGTCTGATCTGCAGTGTGTTGCGGCTCATAGGTATGGCGATACAGGTTCAAAATCTCGAGCTGACGCGGTAGATCAAAGGGATAACGCGTATTGTGCAAGGCAATCAGATTACCAAAAGCGGCTTCAGCAAAATTGACATTGAGATGAATGACCGACTCGTAGGCTAGATACGCTTCCTCAAATTTTTCATCAGCCTCATAAGACAATGCCAAATTAAACCGTGCTTCAGTTGATTCGGATTTTTGTGTTCAGGCTTTTAAGTAATGTTCCTGAGCCAGTGCGAAATGACCTGTTTGATAAAAGG
>CAYJUB010000082.1:0-7875 GCA_964373145.1 uncultured Moraxellaceae bacterium | reverse complement strand
TGTGCCGATTGAAATTACGGGGCTGACTTCGCCAGAAGTGGATGCGTTATGGCAGGCGCTGACGGGACGATTCAACTTGCTGGCTGGGCGGCTTTCGTGTGAAACATTGCTGGATTGGTTGGCGTTGCTGCCTGTGCAACAAAGTTATGGTTTAAGCGTCGATCAAGTGACGCGCATGGGCGAGCTGTTGGTTGAGGCGGGTTTTCGACGTGGGTTTGATGGCGAGCATCTGAGTCGCACGTTGCTGTCGCATGATGCGGATGTTCGATTTACGCTCCGTTTTGCACTTGATCGCTTGATTCTCGGCATGGCTATGCCTGTCGATACGATGTATGCCGATTGCTTGCCAATGACCACGTTGATGCGTGATGACTTTGAACTGGTTGCGGTTTTGGAGCAGATTTACCAAGAACTCGATCTGCATCGTGGACAATTATCCATACAAAGAGGTGTGTCTGAATGGCTGTCGATCTTACGAACAGAATTACAGCAGGCATTTACCTCTGAGCGTGACTCACGTGGATGGAGGAGCATTATCCAAGCCCTCGATGACATGGAAAAAAATGCCAATGCTGCGCTTGTCGCCAAGGCTCAAGTCGATGTAAAAAATATTGCACAGACTGACATTCAGTTGCCACTACGTTTCGTTTTAGAAGAACTCCAAACCTCACTCACTCAAGCAATGCAAAGCTCGATTCCAACAGGTAGCGTAACTTTTGCGCGATTGGGAACCATGCGTCCGTTGCCTTATCGGTTGATTGCCGTATTGAATTTAGATACGGGGAAATTTCCTAAACGTGAACAGAAGAATACCTTTGATTTGATTGGCGCGTTGCCGCCAGTGATTGGTGATCGCGCACGAACGGAAGATGATTTGGGGGCATTTTTGGATGCGCTGCTGTTGGCGTCTGAGGCGTGTTGGTTGTTTTATAACGGGCAAGATGTGCAAGACGATCAGCCGCGTTTGCCTGCTGCACCCGTGCAGGAGTTAATGGATTTTTTACGTGATCATTTAGCCAAAGAGATTGATTCGGAAGATGAGCAAAAAACAGTTTCACCATTAGATCGCTATATTCATCATCGACATACGTTATTACCGTTTGAGCGCGAAAACTTTAATGCCAACAATCCACAAGCCGCTTCGGGCGTTTGGTTTGAGGTGGCAAAGCAGCTGACTTTAGATCAATTAGAACACTCGCCTGCGTGGATTACGCCTGCGACCATTGCTCATTATGAAGTTCCTGAAAATGCCATTAAAGCGGATCAGCTGATTAAAGATTTGATGAAACCTGCACATCATTTTTTGTCGAAGGCTCGGATTGGTCGATTGTACTTAGAGGAAGGTTTGTCACCATTTGAACCGTTGACGATGAATAAGCTCGACGAGTATCAATTACGCCATCAATTCCAGTTATCGAAACAGAATCAAAAACAATTGCAATCGACACAATGGGTTGCGGCGTTACCTGTCGGTGTGGCGGGTACTGCGTATTGGAAAAAGAGCGAACGAGAGCAGGTGGTGATTGATGCGCGGATGCAGCAATACGGCGGTATCGTCACGCCACTGACAGAGCGTTTATTAAAATTGCCCGATGCAACATTGCCCCAAGATTGGCAAATTTCAATTCGTGTACCCACGGATGATCGGGCAACGATTTGGCTGGCTCAGGCCGCGAACAGTGGGAAAGGCAAACATCGGGTGCGGTTCTGGATCGAGCATTTGTTGTGGCAAGTTTGGCGTGAGACGACGGACGATGATGTCGAGCAGGGTCGCGGTCAACGGATTATGGTGTATAGCACGCAGACTTTGGTGGCGTCACCGGTTGAAGCTTCGGAGGCGTTGAAGCACTTACAAAATTGGTTGCACATATGGCAAATGGAGGCGGTGCAGCCTTTTGTGTTGCCGCCGAGTTTGACACTGGATGCTTTTTCAGTGGATAAAAAAACTGGGGAATTGAAAATAAAATCGATGGAAACATTATCCGAAAAATGGATGGGTCATGATTTCAATTCGTATATTGCACCGAATCAAAATGATGAGTGTGCGTTGCATCCAGATTGGCAATTGATCTTACAGGGACAAAATCCGACAGAAGCTTTTGTGCAGTTTTTTGAATCGTATGCAGAAACATTGTATGCGCCAATTGTGCGGGAAACTTCGATTGTCGATGAAGTTGCGCAGGAGAAAGCGTCATGAAAACGATGGATACGACTGCTCAAACCAACGTTGAGATTCCAGCGACACCTGCGTTAGACCTTGATTTGTTTGGTATGCATTTGATCGAGGCATCGGCCGGTACGGGTAAAACGTGGGCGTTGTCAGCGTTGATCGTGCGCTTGCTGGTCGAGCGAAAATTGCAAACACGGCAAATTGTCGCGACGACTTTTACCCGTGCAGCAGCGGCTGAGTTACAGGATCGGATTCGTAAACGCATTCAAGATATTGGCTTGTTATTGCAGGTCGCAATTGCTGATCTTCCGCGTGCGCAAGCTAAAGCGACGCAAGACAACGATGTGTTGGGTTTGTCTTTATTATCCAAGCTTTCGCCGAAAGAAATGAAAGAAGCGAGCGCTCAACTCAAGCTGGCTTTGGATACGTTCGATGAGTTATTTATCAATACTTTGGACAGCTTTTGCCAGAAGATTTTGCGTGAATTTGCCTTCGATACGGGGCAAGGCGAGCCGCGTGAAATTAGTGAGCAAGAGGAAGAGCTGAAGCAGCAGCTTATCCATGATGCGCTGAGGCAATGGCGTAGTCAGCAAGATCCGCGGTTGATTGAAATGCTGGTTTTGACGGGTTCGATTACGGATATTGACGATCATGCGAAGGTCGTGAAAACCATTATGAACTTCTTGAGTGCGCAGATTGCACCTGTGGAAGATTTTGGTTTTGATCCAGAGGCGTTGACGTCATTTCAAGCGCAGATTCAGGACGTGGATTGGTCAGGCTGGTTGGATGCTTGGCAGCGTGCGAAACCTTATTATTATAAGGGACGAATATTTTTCAAATTTCATGAATCATTTCCTGCGCTCATCAAATTGATAAAAACGGTTTCTTTAGATGACCTGCTGACGATTGATGACTCTTCGCCAGCAATGAAATTGCTGAGTATCTTTGAAGATCAGAAGTTTGATACTAATTTTAAAAATGAAGGCCTTGATCTAGATTGGATACAGGCTCATCTCCATTCATCGCAATCAGAGATCGTGATGAGTTTTGTTCAGATGAGGCGTCAGCTTTTAAACAGTTTGAAGAGCGCGCAATCCCATTTACATCATCATATTTCGGTTTATGTGCGAGAGCATTTGCCTAATTTATTGGCTGAGTTGAATGAAACGACATTTTCCGCACAAATGCATTCGTTGGCAAAAGCGTTAGAGGGTGAATCAGGGCAAGCGTTGGCACAGCAGATTCGCCATCGTTATCCAATCGCGTTGGTCGATGAGTTTCAAGATACCAATAGTGATCAAGATCAAGTGATTGAATTGGTTTATCGCCAGCCGATTCAGCAAGCAATCACAAATAAGCAGTTCAATTTATCTGATCCTGATACGCCGTGTTTGATTCTGGTGGGTGATCCGAAACAGGCGATTTATGGTTTTCGTGGCGGTGATATTCACACCTATTTATCTGCAAAAGAGCAAGTTGACCAGTCGGGCAGCATTCACGCATTGGATCAAAATCAACGTTCTGTTGCACCGCTGGTACAAGCCGTCAATGCGTTTTTTCATGAGAATGAAACGTTGGGTGATGGGGCTGATTATCCTGAAGTCTCGCCAGCAGAACGTAATCATGCGCCATTAATGGATGAGGGTTCTGAGAATCCGACGCCGCTGCGTTTTGTGCAACTAACGCAAGAAACCGATGAGCTGAGTCAAACTGCATTTCGTATTATTGAGTTACTGAAGGCGAGTGATGAAGGGCGATTGCTGATCGATGAGCAAGCTGTCAAACCGCAAGATATTGCCGTGTTGGCTGGTTCGCATCGTGAGTTGAGTATTGTCGAAGGTGAGTTGCAGAAAGCAAATATTCCAGTCTGGCGACAGTCAAAAACCAGTGTGTTTAGTAGTCCACTTACATACGATTTAGCGGCAATCATGCAGCTCATGTTGTCGCCGTATCGCGAAGACTACTTTAGGCGTGCGCTGTCAGGTCTTCTTATTGGTAAGACATTAACCGAACTTGATGCGTTTGACGATCAGTCGATAGCGTTGGCAAAGCAACAGTATGAATTTGCCGAAGATGCAAAAGTTTGGGCTAAATCAGGATTTCTAGCCGCATGGCAACGCATTGCTGCGCGTTATGAAATTTGGCAACGACTCGCTTCGTTGGGCGAAGTGAGAGACGGTGAAATGAGCCAAAGTGGTGAACGTCATTTGGTGAATTTACGGCATTTGATTGAATTGCTGCATCGTCAAAGTGAACGTCATGTCGGGGCGCATCATTTGCTGGCTTGGCTACTGCGCCAAGTCGCGAAACCGAGTGGTCGAGGCGGTGAGGAGGAGCGACCTCTGCCCAGTCACAGCGGTGTGCAGCTTATGACGATTCATGGCTCGAAAGGCCTCGAGTTTCCGATTGTGTTTGTGGTCGGTGTGAATGAAAAAGAACAGAAGAAACCTGAAATCACGTTTTACCTTAACAATGATGAACGCACATTAGGGTTTGGCGAGGCTGATGAGGCGTTACTTGAGCAGCATCATGAGCGTGAAAAGGGTGAGTCGCGTCGTTTGTTATATGTCGCTTTGACTCGTGCCAAGTATCGACAATATTTGTTTCTGAAGTTTCAGAAAGTGAGTAGTAAGGGTGTCGTTGCACCACCTTCATTTCCCCATTGGTTGCCAAACGGCGCGGTCGGTTTTGCGACTCAACATCCTCATTTGGTCTGTGTTGAAAATCCGATTTCCAAAGATGCTCTATGGAAATATATTCCGCCCCATTCGCATGTTTATGAACTGGCAACCCGTGACATTAAATACTCTAAATTTAAGTCATGGGGTATGACGAGTTTTAGTGCATTGGTGCGTGATGTTGAACCTGCAAAGTTGCCAGCAGCGGTTGATTTGCCAGAATATGGTGAGGATGAATTGGTAGAAAGGATTGAGCCTTTACAAGGTGAGCTTGCGTTAGCGGTTGTAGATGATTCAAGCGAAAAAGATGTTCGTTTCACCTTCCAGCGTGGTGCAAATGGCGGTAATTGTTTGCATCAAATTCTGGAATATATGGATCCGCGTTTCGATGAGACGAATCCTGAAAAGTGGACGAATACATTTGCCAAGCAAATGAAAAACTTTGGCATTCCATCGATTGAACCCGATGCCTTAGTGCCTTGGTTTAGGGATATTCTCGATGCGCCGTTACCACGTGGTGCGACATTGGCTTCATTGAAATTTCATGCACGCGTGCGTGAGCTGGAGTTTCATTTGTTTTTGCAAAATGAACGGATTGATGGCGATGCGATTGTGAAGCGTTTGGCGGAAGCTGGCATTCCAGTACCGAATTTTAATAAGACACATGCGATACGCTATTTAAAAGGTTTTATTGATCTGGTCTACGAGCACGATGGTCAATTTTACGTGGCAGACTATAAGAGTAATTATCTCGGGGATTCGGTGAATGATTACACCGTTCTTGCGATGAAAGACAGCATGACGCATTCGGGTTATTGGTTGCAGGCAACGTTGTATATGGTTGCGATGCATCGTTATTTAAAAGTGCGTAAAGCGGATTATCAGATTGAGAAACATCTGGGCGGCGCGGTTTATTTGTATTTGCGTGGTATGAGTGCCGCGACTGACCAAACCGGCATTGTGCATTGGCAGCCCGATCCGCAGTTGGTGCTGGATGTGGATGCGTTACTTGGAAAATCGGGTTCGAGTCAGCGTGATTTAGTGGAGAGTGCAGTATGAGTAGTATGACCAAGTCGAATAGTGCTGCACGCGCGACTCCGATACCGACATGGTACGAGGTGCTGTCCACGCATCTTTTAGCAAAGTTTCCACAAACGGATGACCCAAGTAAGCAGGCAATTTCACAGTGCATTCTTGATCTTGGCAATGCCTTGGAGCAAGGTGATACTTGTCTGAAGAGAGCCATTGAGCCTAGCGATGATGCATGGCTATCACATCCACTATTTGTGCGCGATGAGTTTGCTTTAGAAACGCCGGCACCATTGGTCGTTATGAATGATGGGCATGCCAGTCAATATATTTACTTTTATCGACACTGGCAGCAAGAGTGGCAATTGGCAGAGCGTCTTGCTGCATTACTCAATCCAGAGCATGCGCCAAAGGCTGTGCAAGTAGATTTATTAAGTGAATTGTCACTGAAAGATTTGCAAAAAGAAGCGATTGAAAAGGCTGCGAAGTCGCCTTTTTCGCTGATCACTGGCGGGCCAGGAACAGGAAAAACTTACACGCTGGCGCGGATTGTGAAAGCATTACAACAAGCACAGCCAAATTTGCGTGTTGCGTTAGCCGCCCCAACAGGGAAAGCGGCGCAGCGCATGCAAAGCGTGCTGGCGAATGAATTTGCAAATGCCAAAATTAAGAATCTAAAAGTGCAAGACGCGCAAACAATTCACCGTTTACTGGGGTTGGGTGGACGCAGTACGCCGCGCTATCATCGGTATGAACCCTTGCCATTTGATTTGATTATCATTGATGAAGGTTCGATGTTGGATTTGGCGTTGGCGAGTTTGTTGTTTGATGCGATTGCAGTGGGTACTCGGGTGATTATTCTCGGCGATGCAGATCAGTTGGCAGCGGTGGATGCGGGTGCGGTTTTGGCGGATTTAGGCGAGTCAGATGCGCTGAAACCGTATCGGGTTCATTTGCAAGAAAGTAATCGTTTTAAAGCCGATGAAGGCATTGGTTTACTCGCAAATGGCGTTTTACGGCAGGATGAAACGTCTGTGCTTGCGGCATTGACAGGGAACGAACAAGTTCAATACTTTGATTTGGATAAAGCAAAGAAACCTTCAGTATTCAAACAATTATGGCAAGGTTTTGCCGAATATGTTGCGTGTTTAGAATCATTGAAAGCTGAAAAACATCCGCTAAATGCAGAACATGTTAAATCTTTGTTTGCCGCCTTTGATCAATTTCGTGTGTTGTGCGCGCAGCGTTTTGGTGATTTTGGTGCGAATGCCATTAATCAAATGATGGGCGATTTTTTACAACACGATTTAAATGATCAGAACGTGCGAAGTGGTGGCTGGTATGTCGGTCGACCTGTGATGATCACGCGCAACGATTATGGTTTACGGTTGTCGAATGGTGATATTGGTGTTTGCCTTGCGGATGCAGAAGGGCGGTTGTGGGTTTATTTTCCTGATCGCGCCGCGCCGATTGCGGCGACGCGTTTGCCACCTGAGCAGATTGAAACAGCGTTTGCATTGACCATTCATAAATCACAGGGTTCTGAATTTAGTGTCGTGGCAATGGTTTTAGATGCAAGTGCAGAAGAAATGTTGACGCGAGAGTTGGTTTATACGGCAATTACCCGCGCCAAAAAATGTATCCAAGTTTGGTCGGACAAAACACTACTACTGAATGCAATCGCTAAAAAAAGTAATCGGATCAGTGGTCTAAAGTGCAATATTGCTAAGAAATTAACAAACCATCACTAATTGTTAGACAAAATGTACGCATTAGCTTACATAAATTGACGTTTGTTGACACTATTACCGCACACGAGTTCTTTGCATAATACTCACACGGCGCAGGGATGTCGGCATGGATTGCCAAAGGGAAGGACTGCCGTAGGAAGTAAACGCTATTAGTTCAAGATGAACTAGGATCGGTAAGGATGCACTAACCGGACGTTAGAATGTGGACCGCGCGCTATCTTGATGATATTAGTGCGGGTTTTTTATT
>CAYJUB010000081.1:0-7960 GCA_964373145.1 uncultured Moraxellaceae bacterium | reverse complement strand
GCCAGGTGTGGTTTCTACGCCAGGAAGACCAGCGGGAACTACGAGCTGAGGAGATTTACCCGTTACTGTGGTGCTTTCTGAATCACCTGGTAGTGTGCCAGTGTTAGAACAGTCACCATTTTGCATATTGTCAGCGATGGTGATTTTCATGCCATCAGCAAGCGAAACACCTTCAGATGCTTGTGAACGAGCGATGTAGTCTTGGTACGCTGGAATCGCGATAGCTGCCAAGATACCGATAATTGCGATAACGATCATCAGTTCGATTAAGGTGAAACCCTTTTGTACTGTATTCATTTTTTAACTCTCCATAGGAAAAAATTAATCAGTTCTCACTGATTCTGTTTATCCTATCGCAAAGTGCATGCCAATTTCTAGCTTTATTTAAAAATATATATTTATTATTAGGTTATGAAAATATCGTTATTAATGCGTTAAAGTTATGCATAAATATGATGACGTTTTTTGTCACTCTCTGCCCTAATTTCGATTACGGGGGCAAATATTATGCCCAGAGGTTGGCATATTGACTGATCAATTCACGAAATTGCGGTTAATTCGCCGCGTTGGGGGGATGGATCAGTCAAATGACTTCATTATTCCGACAAAATTGCGACTTGGTTCACATAATTTTCAAGTGCGCGAAGCATTTCTGCTTGTTCGTCTTCAGAGGCTTGTTCAACGGTAGCTTTTTGTACGCGCATCACGTGTTGGCGTAAGGTGTGTCGTTCTGATGCAGGGAACTGACGTACGAAATCATTGAGTGCTCCGTCTCCTTGAGCAACCAAGCGATCCACCCAACGTGTGAGCTGTGCTTGTTTTTTTGCAGGTTGCTTGTGGTTGAGTGATGCTAAAATATCACTTTCGTTCTCACGTTTAAGTAATTTTGCCAGCAATTGAGTTTGGCGTCGTTTTGCCTCAAAACTTGGAATACGCGCCATTTGAAGTAAATTAAAAATCAATACATCATTGACTGGTAATGCTTGGATTTTTTCAGGTGGCAGTGCTGCTAGCTTTTCGCCGAGGAGCTGCATCCGCGCCATGGCTTTCTTTTGTTCGGTTTTACTTGGACGACCTTCAAGGTCTTCAAAGTCTGGGGTGTCAGGAGTGTATGGCTTTTTACGCATAATGTGCTTTACATGTACTTTAAAAAAATAATGAATTTTGACTTGAAGTCTTCCCCTTTTGAGGGGGAAGATTTAGATGGGGGTGCTTTTTGCTTTTGATTTTAAAGTCAAAAGCAACCCCATCCCAACCTTCCCCTTTTGAAGGGGGAAGGAGACAAGCATTGATTGAATATCAGTGTTTACTCAGCTTCGTGAAAGCGAGCAATAAATAATTCGCGTATTGCATCATGCGCTTTGTCTTGATCTGAACCGTGTACAACCAAACGAAGGGTTGTGCCTTTTCCTGCGCCTAACATCAGCAGCGCCATGATATTTTTTGCATCAACTAACGATTCTCCGCGACCGATTTTGATATCACAACGGTGGCGTGAGGTGACTTCGATCAGCTTGCCACATGCGCGTGCATGTAGGCCGAGTTTGTTCACCACATCGAGCGTGGTATCAATAGGTGTCGATTCTGATGCAGATGTAGTCATGACCAATATTTTAATTCACGATGTAAAGTTTGGGTGGGCCATTCAGCCTTCAGGGCATCAGCAAGTCGATTCACCATATAGACCGAACGATGCTGACCGCCAGTGCAGCCGATCGCTACAGTCAAATAATGACGATGACTGGCCGCGAATACCGGTAACCATTTTAGCAGAAAACTGAGGATGTCATTGTACATTTCGTTGACATCTGTGTTGCTGTTCAGAAAGTCTTGTACATCCTCGTCCATGCCTGTGAGCGCGCGTAAATCTGGTTGCCAATGTGGGTTAGGGAGATGACGGACATCAAACATAAAATCAGCATCGAGTGGAACCCCACGTTTATAACCAAATGATTGCAAGATCAGAATCATGCGTTCACTTTGTCCCGTTTTTACCGAGAGCGTGTGTTGTAGTTCATGGACGTTGAGATTACTGGTGTCCAGTGTCAATGTGGCGTGGCGAGCGATACCTGAGAGTAACGACTCTTCAGCCTGCAGTGCTTCACTAATCGTGTTGTAACGATCAGCCAGAGGGTGACGTCGCCGTGTTGCCCCATAGCGAGCGAGGAGGACGTCATCGCGTGCATTCAGGAAGATCACTTCAATCGGGCTGTGTTTTTTGAGTTCTTCTAAGATGTCTTCAAATTGCATCAGGTCAGAGTGTGGTGTGCGCACATCGACGCCGAGCGCGAGCATATCAATATTATTTTGTGCATCTAGCTTGGCGACAATCTCTGGCAACAATGCCAAAGGGAGGTTATCAATGCAGTAGTAGCCGAGGTCTTCCAACATATGGAGTGTGGAGCTCTTCCCTGCGCCAGAGCGACCAGAAACAATCAGTATTTTTTTCACGGGATCCTTCTCGTAATCATGGTTTTATAACGCGTAGCTGTCACTATTCGTAGTTAATGTACACGTGTTTTTTCATTTAAAATAATGAATATTTTATTATTTTAATAGAGTGTGAGTTGGTTTACATAATTGCAGCTTTTACATTGAAAAGCAAAAATGATTATGGGTGGAATAAGTGTGCTTAAAATGATCATCGGGATACAACCACAAAAGCATGCGTGGTTGCTTTTGTGGTTTGTTTTGATATGAATAATGTGACTTAAGATTCAATCATTTCCGCTGGACGCGTCACGGTCAAGTTATCGATGAGACGAGTTTTGCCAAGTTTGGCGGCAACGAGAATGACCCATTTTGAGCCTTCATTATCGGCAGTGCTGAGGTCAGGATTACGAATTTCGACATAATCGACGACAAATTTTTGCGACTCTAACGTTTTACGCCCTTGTTTGACGAGATCAGCAAAATTAAGTTTGCTTGGATCTTTAGTGGCTAAAATTTGTTGCTGAATGCTTTGCATCGTTGCGTAAATCGCAGGCGCAAGGGTCAGCTCATCTTGGGATAAGTAACCATTACGAGAGCTGAGTGCAAGACCGGTTTCAGCGCGAACGGTCGGTACGCCTATCACATCGATGTCAAAGCATAGATCACG
The DNA here is from genome assembly GCA_964373145.1 of uncultured Moraxellaceae bacterium. Lineage (GTDB taxonomy): Bacteria > Pseudomonadota > Gammaproteobacteria > Pseudomonadales > Moraxellaceae > Aquirhabdus. The sequence continues at coordinate 4,860 of CAYJUB010000081.1, read as the reverse complement.
CGCGACATGGCGAAGGATCGCAAGTTGCTGATAGTCTTTTTCACCGAACAAAGCCACATTGGGCTGGACGATGTTAAACAGTTTGCTGACGACGGTCGCAACACCCGTAAAATGTCCAGGTCGAGTATTGCCGCAAAGCTCATTGGCGAGTGAGTTGACTTGAACCGTGGTTTGCTGGGGTTGGTTACCGTAAATTTCTTCAACGCTTGGTGCAAATAAGATGTCGCATTTGGCTTCAGCAAGCAGATTACTATCCGCTTCAAACGTACGCGGATAGGTGGCAAAGTCTTCGCCTGCGCCGAATTGAGTCGGATTGACGAAGATACTGACGACCACGACATCACAGCGCTGATTCGCTTCTTGTACCAGCTTGAGATGACCTTCATGCAGATTGCCCATGGTCGGAACAAAACCAATGCTTTTACGGGCTGCACGAACGGGTGTGAGTGCGGCGTGCAGGCCTTGAATGGTGACTTCGGTTCTCATGCAGTGGCTCTCTTACAGTTTGGTATATTTGATAATGTTTTAAATCAACAACCTTGTTTCATTTTTTCAATATCATTTATTTAAAGTTCAACATGAAAGGCATGTTTGGCTTCAGGATAACGGCCTTGTTGTACAGATTGATGAAAATCACGGAAGGCGTCAACAACATTGCCTTTGCCTTGTAAAAAATCATGGACGAAGCGCGCAGGTTTTTCAAAATTTAAACCGAGCATGTCGTGCATCACCAGCACTTGCCCATCACAATGTGAACCTGCACCAATACCAATCACAGGGATATTAAACCGCGATTGGACTTCTTTGGCGAGTTGTACAGGGACGACTTCAAGCAGTAATAGCGCAGCACCTGCATCCACCACAGCCTGACAATCAGCCAAAAGTTGATCTGCTGCATCACGATTTTTGCCTTGTAGTTTATAGCCACCAAAGACATTCACTGACTGTGGGGTTAAGCCAAGATGGACGCAACTCGGAATACCATTTTGTTTCAAAATGCGGACTGTTTCAGCAAGCCATGCACCGCCTTCCATTTTGACCGCGTGTGCGCCAGCTTGCATGATGGTGGTGGCTGCACTGATTGCATCGGGAAGGGTTGCGTAAGACATAAATGGCAAGTCGGCCATAATAAACGCATGGTGATTGCTGCGCGCAACCGCGCGAGTGTGGTAGGCAATATCGGCGACAGTCACAGGGAGCGTGGAGTCATGACCTTGAATGACCATGCCGAGCGAATCACCGATGAGAATCGAATCAATTTCTGCTTTTTCCATGGCTTTGGCAAAGCTGGCGTCATAACAGGTGAGGCAAGAAAATGGTTTGCCTTCCGCTTTATATTGGGCCAATTGATTGAGACGAATCATGAAAGCTCTCCTGAAAAGCGATATTTTTCAACACACTATTTTTTGCATCATTCTGAAGCTTTTGTCCAAGCGTTTTTTAACTCGCCCAACCGAAGCCCTCAATGATATGAATGCCATCTTGGGTAGAGGCTGCTGCACATTGCGCCAAACTGATGTCGTTAATTCTTAAATCTGCGTCCAATTCTAGCAGAGGTTGCACCACAAAAGCCCGATCAAGAATGCCAATATGCGGCAATATCAGCCGGTCATCGTGAATTTTAAGCATACTTGATTTGCTTTGATCTACATGTAACCCCTGCTCACCATCCATGATCAGAATGTCCAAATCGAGCGTCCGCTCACCCCATCTGCGTAATCGTACACGTCCTGCACGTTGCTCAATCGCTTGGAGTTGGTCGAGGAGTGCATGCGGCAGCAAATCCGTGTGAAACATTGCGGCAGCATTGATGTAGTCGGGTTGATCTTGCGGCCCCATGGGACTGCTTGAATACAAACTGGATACACCCATGTCGCCGATTGCCAGCACTTTTAGGGCGGCAATGGCGTCACGCAGAATCTGACGCGAGTCGCCAGATTCATTTGCCAAGTTACTGCCTAGTCCGATAAACGCACGCCACATGACGTTAAGACGCCGCTTCTTGAGGCGCTTCAGTCAGTGCGACCGTCGGTTCAATTTGCAGTGGTTTGCTGCGCGCTTGACGGCGACGTGGTGCAATACTGCGACGATCCGTTTCACCGCCCGCATCTGAGTTGCGGTCATTGCGATGATTTGGCGATCTGCGTTTCGCGCGCAGATTGGCATGAATCATCGCGGGATCGTCCGATGGAAGCAGTTGAATCGGCTCAATGACTGCTGGAGTGATGCTGCTTGCTGTTTGATCAAACACTGCGGAGGCCTGAAGTTGCGCTTCTAAAGCATCCAGTGCTTGCTCATTACTTGTATTCTTGGCTTTGCGCGTTCTGGTGCGTTTTGATTTAGTCGGCGTGAGATCAAGCGGTGATGCGGTTTCAGAAGCAACTTCGCTAATCACGGCATTGAGCGGTGCGATTGGTTCGGCATCTTGATCATTGGTTTTGCGTTGACGTTGTAGGCGTTGTTGCAGACGATTGAGGTCGGCAATCGCGCGTTCGCGCTGATCATTGCTCAGGTTTTGGTAGTCATGCCACCATTGACCCATGGTGCCCACTGATTTATCGCCCGTTTGCTCACGCATGAGCAAAAAGTCAAAGCCTGCACGGAAGCGTGGGTGTGCTGCCAATGCTGGAATTTGACGTGATTTAGGTTGTTCAAGACGCGGCTGTAATTCCCAAACTTCGCGAATAAACATTTCGCTAAAGCGCGGAATCGCAGTGTGTTTGGATTGACGACGTAACACGTCTAAACCTGCTTGTGTCCACGCGATCGAATGTGGCGCGCCAGTGGCAATCAGCTCTTTCACCCGCGCTAGGAACGGTTCCCACAACAACACTGCATAGAAGAATGCGGGGTTAATGCTTTTACCCACCGCAATGCGGCTGTCGGTGTTTTCAGCAGCTTTCTTAATGAGTGGCGTCAAATTTGGTGACACGTCAATAAACAAACGATTCCACACATGGTATTGAACCAAAAGCGGTATTAGTGGTGCTAAGTGACCGCCAGTAAACATTTTTTGGGTTTCGTCGTAAATGCGATGCGGAGAGACTTCCAACAGAAGCTGGGTCAGCTCAGGCTTGAGAATTTTGGTGATATTGCTGTCAATCTCAAATTCCAACTTCGCGGCAAAACGCAATGTTCGCAACATGCGAACCGGATCTTCTTCAAAGCGAACCGTCGGAATACCTTGCAGCGTCAGCATTTTGTTTTTAATGTCTTCAACGGCGTGGGTGAAATCTAAAACAACACCTTCACGCGGTTGGTAATACATGGCGTTAATGGTGAAATCGCGGCGCACGTAATCTTGTTGAATCGTGCCCCAATTATTATCTCGGGTGATCATGCCTGAGGCGGTCGCCGAGTTGTGGCGTGGTGGGGCGCGGAACGTCGCGACTTCAATCATTTCACGGCCAGAGTACACATGCGCCAATTCAAAACGACGTCCAATAATGCGCGAACGCTTACCAAAGACATCACGAATCTGAGCTGGGGTAGCGTTAGTCACCGCATCAAAATCCTTGGGACGTAGACCCAATAACAAATCGCGAACGCCGCCGCCCACAATATAAGCCTTAAAACCTGCGCGCATCAGGGTGTCAATGACATCCAAAATAGCAGCAGAAACCATGGTTTCGTTAAGACCTAAACTTGCAGCGGAAAGGGTTTTGTGAGGCACAGATGCTCCTTGGCATGAGCGGGATTGCGTAAGACTTGCGCAGATAATACTACATTACGGCATTGTTTCTGCGCAGTTTGCATATTGTTTGTGAATTTGATCGTGCATAAATTGCTGTGGACGTAGAGTTTAGCCGCCGGTCATGTTCATAAAGCGCACGATTTGTGGCGTGTCATCGAGATCAAAATGGTGTTTTTCAGGTTTCATGGTTAATGCCGTTTTAATGCGTTCAATGATGTCGTGATCCGCTGCTGAACTGCGTAATAGCGGCATTAAATCAGTCCCTTGTTCATTGCCTAGACATAACAATAATCGTCCTTCACTGGTGACGCGCACACGATTGCAGTCGCCGCAGAAGTTATGACTGTGTGGAGATATAAAGCCAACGCGTGTTTTTGATACGCTTGGCAATCGTGATTCGATTTGCCAATAACGCGACGGCCCAGCGGTGTGATATTGACTTGGTGTTAAAGCGATTTCTTGTTCAATGATTTGACGGACTTCAGCACTCGACATAAACGCCAGTTGCCGTGAATGTTCGTCAATCACACCCAGCGGCATTTCTTCAATAAAACTTATATCTAAACTACGTTCACGCGCAAAATGAACCAGCGGTAAAATTTGATTGTCGTTGCGACCTTTCATCATCACGACATTGAGCTTAATCGCAAAACCAGCCGTCTGCGCCGCATCAATGCCATTCAGTACGTCTTTCAAATGTCCTGTTCGGGTCAATTCATGGAATTGGCGTTCATCAAGTGTATCTAGGCTAATATTGAGTCGCGATAGCCCTGCGTGTTTGAGTGGTGCGGCAAGCTGATCTAAACGTGCGCCATTCGTCGTCATCACGACTTCGCTATGCGCAGCAAGTTGTTCAACGAGCCACGGTAAGTCGCGACGAATTAAGGGTTCACCGCCTGTCAGTCGAAACGTCTCAACACCTAGCCCAGAAAATATTTTGCCGATGCGCGCGATTTCTTCGAGAGTCAGCACGCGGTCGCGTGGTAAGAATTGCATGTTTTCACTCATGCAATATACACAGCGAAAATCACAGCGATCGGTCACTGACAGGCGCACATATTTAATCAACCGCGCAAAGGGGTCAATCAGTGTTGGTGCATCGGTGGTCGGCGCGATAGCGTTCATTGGGTGGTGTGTTTCTCCAAGCGTTTTGCTTCATCCCATAA
>CAYJUB010000080.1:0-7971 GCA_964373145.1 uncultured Moraxellaceae bacterium | reverse complement strand
GCCCATTCCAGAAAAAGCCTTTCGCGATCAAAACATCACTCCCCTGCCACAGTCAAAAGCACCAAGCCACGACTAAGTATTCTTTAAAATTGATATTGTTGAGGTTAATGTAATGCGGATTGCGATTATTGGATCAGGAATTTCAGGCTTATCAGCAGCATGGCAACTGCATGAGCGACATGAGATTACAATATTTGAAAAGAACAATTATTTTGGTGGCCATACTGACACGCATCAAGTCAACATTGACGGCCAGCAAATGATGGTCGACACAGGTTTTATTGTCTTTAATGAAGACAACTATCCGCTCTTTTGCCAAATGCTCAAAGACTTAGACGTCGAATGGCAAACCAGTGATATGAGTTTCTCAGTCAATAACTTAATTTCAAACTTGGCCTACAACCCAAGCACACTCTCCTCACTCTTACTCAATGCAAAAAACATTTTTAATCCTGCCTTTCGGCGTATGTTCAGTGATTTAAACCAGTTCTATGAACAAACACGCGACATTGATGTTCATACCATCTCGCACACGGTGACCTTAGAACAATTTTTGCAAGAAAATGACTACGAAGACGATTTTAAATATGAGCATTTATATCCCATGTGCGGCGCATTATGGTCGGCCTCAGCACTCGAAGTTCCACACCTCCCGCTCAAATTTGTGCTCGGATTTTTCCAAAACCACCGTATGTTGCAGATGACTGGACGACCACAATGGTTGACTGTTAAAGGTGGCTCAGCGAGCTATATCCATGCGCTAAAAAAACAACTCAATGCCACATGGAATTTAACCCCTGTCATTGCAGTGGATCGGGCCTCGAATGAAGTTCGAATTCGAACAGCCGAGCAGACACTATCGTTCGATCAAGTAATTTTTGCCTGTCACGCCGATCAAGCGTTAAAGCTTCTGACTGAACCCACGCAGATGGAAAGAAGGACGCTGGGCGCGTTTCGTTATAGCAAAAATACGATGGTCTTACATAAAGACGATCAAGTCATGCCAACCCAAAAAAGTAACTGGGCGAGTTGGCAAGTGCGAGTCGCCCCCTCTAAAAACTCGGAAGAATTAGCAAATCACCCAACCTATAGCTTCACCTATTGGATGAACAAATTACAAAATCTGAAAACGAAAACGCCAATACTCGCTACGCTCAACCCAAACTGTGAGATTGATCCACGCAAAATCCTTGTCACGCGTCACTACGAGCATCCTCAGTTTGATATCACCGCATTCAACGCGCAATTGCAGTGGAAAACCGTGAATGGCTTTAATCGGACTTATTTTTGCGGAGCCTATTGGGGTTGGGGATTTCATGAAGATGGTGTGCGGAGTGCGCATCGTGTGGCTCACCTCATCCGTGCAAACAATCCTAGAGGATGATGGCAATGCTTCCGATCATCTCACTGGCACACGCCCATATTCGCCATCGGCGCTATATTCCAAAACCTCATGCGTTTGAATATCAGATGGGTTACCTGCTGGTGAATATTGATCACATAGCTGAAGCCTGTGATCGCAGTCCATTTTGGTCTTATAACCATTTTAATTTCATGAGTTTTTACGATAAAGACTTATTGAATCGCAACGGAAGTGCTGTTCGCGCGACACTTCGAGATGCGATTGCACAACAGCTCGGACAACGCATTAGCGCCTCACAACCGATCTATGTACTCACGCTGCCAAGTTATTTAGGCGTGGCGTTTAACCCTGTGAGTTTTTATTGGGTGTATGACGAACAGCAGACGACTCTGACATTTATTGCGGCGCATATCACCAACACGCCGTGGCATGAACGTCATCTCTATTGTTTTAATTGCGCGCTATCTGAACAAACTGCACATGCAGATCAAAGTACTCATTCAAAAGAATCACCTGTATATCGCTTCTTATTAGACAAACAGTTCCATGTCTCGCCCTTTATGCCGATGCAGTTGAAATATGACTGGCGATTCAAACTGGATCAAGACCATACCAGCAACCATTCGGCGATTCATATGCAACTTAAGCAGCATGGACAACTGATGTTTGATGCCACAATGCAATTTACTTTGCAGCCATTACCCGTTTGGAAACAAAATCTCTACCCTCTGATTTACCCATTCCAAAGCATCAAAATTGTGTGGGCAATCTATTGGCAAGCCCTGCGTCTTTTACTGAAAAGAATCCCCTTTTTTACGCACCCCACTACCAGTAAAGAATATCAATAACAGGAGTCAACAATGAATCCCATCCAAACGAAGCCTATCACTGTTGATGGACTTGATCGTACTCAAACAACCGCACGTCACAAACTCCCTTCATGGTTGAATTACATGAAAGACTTGCAAGGCGGCGTGATTCACCTCACAGGTGTCGTGAGTGGTACATTAGGTCACGCTGATGTGCATAGCGCAGACCATTTACATTGCACAATCCATGTGCACGATATGAATTTTTTTCAGCTCATGATGCAACAAGGGAGTTTAGGCGCAGCGGAATCGTATCTGCGTTCAGAATGGGATGTGGATGATTTGGTTGCATTAATTCGCATCATGGTGCGTAACAGACATCGTCTCGATAAAGTGGATAATGTTTTTTTTGCACGCATTAGCCAAGCCATGCTGCGGGTTTGGTATGCCAAAAATAAAAACAATAAAGATGGTAGCAAACGGAATATCGCGGCACATTACGATTTGAGCAATGATTTCTTTAAGCTGTTTTTAGATAAAAATCTGATGTATTCCAGTGCAGTATTCCAATCGCCCGACCAATCGCTAGAAGATGCATCCAATCATAAATTAGCCCTGATTTGCGATCAACTGAAACTCAGCGCAAAAGATCATGTCATCGAAATTGGCACAGGCTGGGGTGGCTTTGCCATTTACGCCGCGGTGCATTACGGCTGCAAAGTGACAACAACAACGATTTCACAAGCGCAATACGATGAAGCCTGCGCTCGGGTAAATGCGGCAGGTCTATCGCATAAAATCCAAGTGATCATGCAAGACTATCGTGAATTAACAGGTACTTACGATAAATTAGTCTCGATTGAAATGATCGAAGCCGTCGGTCATCAATTCCTCTCGCAATATTTCCATACCTGTAAACACCTGCTCAAACCAAATGGATTAGGCTTAATACAAGCCATCACCATTGAAGATACGCGCTATAAAATTGCGTTGAATTCGGTTGATTTTATTAAACGCTATATTTTCCCTGGCAGTTTTATTCCATGCAATTCATTGATGATCAATACCGCTGCGGCGCAAGGTCTGAAGTTGAAAAACATGCAAGATATTGGACAAAGCTATGCCCTCACACTGCATGAGTGGCGTAAGCGTTTTCATGCGGCTCTGCCACAAGTGCTAAGTATGGGCTTTGATCAACGTTTTGTCCGTATGTGGGATTTCTACTTATGCTACTGCGAAGGTGGTTTTATTGAAGGCGCAATCAGTGATGTCCATCTGCTCTTTGAAAATAGTATGGCTGCTGAATAAGCCGATTTGCATCCATTAAAGGCAGGATTCTCCACATGAATATGCACACATTATGGACATTGCTGTTTCTTGATCTTGCACTGATGACAGTGGCATTCATCATCAATCAGCGAACACAGCGCGCAGGCATTGTCGATGCGATGTGGAGTTTCTGCATCTTGATCGCCTGTGTCTACAGCGCAATTATTCATGATCAAGGTGATTTGTGGACACGGCTGTTCATCGGAACAATCGGAGTCTTATGGTTTGGACGCCTAGGATTACATTTACTCAAGCGGTATGTGCATGAAAATCATGAAGATGGTCGCTATGCCAATATGCGCTCGGCTTCAGGAAAATTTGCAACGCCCGTTTTTATTGTGTTTTTTATATTCCAAGCAGGATTGGCACTCTTGTTTAGTCTGCCGATGTGGTGGTTGACTCAAATCCCAACAACAGAATGGACTCAAGTTCATGGTTGGGTATTGGTCTTCGCTTCATTTTGGCTAATGATTGCGTTTTGGGGTGAAGCCACGGCTGATCGACAACTCGCACAGTTTAGGCAATCGGCAAGCAACCGAGGCAAGACCCTACGTACTGGGCTTTGGGCGTATTCACGTCATCCCAATTATTTTTTTGAATGGTTGCATTGGTTTGTATATCCAATCGTGGGGATAGAAGCAGGTCTTCATGGCTTATGGCTCTACCCATTTCTAATGTTTTTATTTTTGTATTACGTGACAGGTATTCCATTTACCGAACAACAAGCTTTAAAAACACGCGGTGAAGATTACCGCTTATACCAGCAACAAACATCCCTTTTCTTTCCACGGAGTCCACGTCGATGAACCAACCGCTGTCTATTACCATTGCAGAAAGTCCGTGGCTGCCCGACTCGATCGCGCGTGCGGGCATTCGTCATCTTTGCCAGAAGCGTCTCAAACAAGAACATGCCGATCACGTCGAACTGGCATCCGAGCGATTCCAACAAGTTCTCAACGATCTCAGAAATAGTCAACTTGCCATCGAAACCGACAAAGCCAATGAGCAACATTACGAGCTACCGACTGCTTTCTTTCAAGCGGTACTCGGACCGCGTCTTAAATATAGCGGTAGTTTCTTTGCCGAGGGTGATGACCTCGCCGCCGCAGAAAATCGCAGCCTGCAAAGCTATGCCGAACGGGCAAAGTTGAGCGATGGACTACACATCCTTGAACTCGGTTGTGGCTGGGGATCATTTACCTTATGGATGGCAGAAAAATATCCGAATGCCACCATCACTGCTGTATCCAATTCCAACTCGCAACGCGTCCATATCATGGCGCAAGCACAAGCCAAAGGCTTCCAAAACGTCAATGTGATGACCCAAGATGTTAATCAGTTGACGTTTGCCGAGGCCACTTTTGATCGCGTGGTTTCGGTCGAAATGTTTGAACATGTTCGCAACTATGCTCAGTTGTTTAAAAATATTAGCCATTGGTTGAAAGCCGATGGCCTGCTCTGGTGTCATATTTTTTGTCATCGTTTTTTGCAGTATCCTTTTGAAGTTCAAGAGGAAGATGATTGGATGTCGGCTCATTTTTTTACCGGCGGATTGATGCCTGCAATCAGCACCTTTAGTCATTTCCAAGACGATTTAAAAATTGAACAACAATGGCAATGGTCTGGACAACATTATGAAAAGACCGCCAATGCATGGCTTGAAAACATGGATCAGCATCAAAAACTTCTGACGCCAATTTTTGAGCAAATTTATGGCAAAGACGCACGCATTTGGTGGCAGCGCTGGCGCCTGTTTTTTATGGCCTGTGCGGAGCTATTCGGTTATGAACAAGGCAACCAATGGCTGATTGGACATTATCGTGTTGTGAAACGATGATTGAATTGATCGTCCATATTGACTTAAATCAACGCGGCACATCGTAACCGATGTATCCTGTGGTCAAGATCGAAACCTCTACAGATTAGGGTGCCCAAGTTGAAGCAAAATGTCAGACAAATGTACCCGTCTTCATCGACTAAGCACCCGTTATCAATAGTGTTTAGTCGGTACTATTGGCTGCAAGTCGGTTTCATTGCGCTTGCGGTGATTTTGGGTTTGGCATGCAGTGGCATGATCACCAAAAAACTCCTGCTTAAAACCGCGATGGAACAAGAAGCCACGCACTATTGGATGCGCTACGACAAAGACCACAACGCGCCGCTGCCTGATACCAAAAATCTGTATGGATACCGCTGGCAAGCCGCTCCACCTGATCATTTAAAAAATTATCACTTTGAACATGGCGTTCATCGTCTCATCATTGATGGCAATGATCGAGTGACGATGTATGACGAATATGATGGCAATAAACTGCTCCTGATTTTTGGTGAAAGTAACGTCAATCGCTTAATTTGGCTGTTTGGACTTGCGCCATTAATGGCAAGTCTGATCGTACTCTACAGTATCCTCTGGTTTATCAATCGTAAGGCGCGTCGATATTTATCACCTGTTAGCCAATTAGCTCAAGCCATTCAAAACATCGACCTCCATGAGCCGAGCCTGAATAAAAATCCCTTCAAAAACATTCAATCGCGGGGCAATTTAGAAGCCGAAGAATTAAAACTTGCACTGCAAATTTATCATCAGACGTTGATCGAATTCATCGAGCGTGAGCGGCATTTCACTGCGGAGGTCAGTCATGAGCTGCGCACGCCGCTGTCTGTGATTAAAGGCGGATTAGAGCTTTTACAATACAAATATGATGAACAGATTACCATCGTGCGTATGCAAAATATGGTTACGGACATGCAGCTACTCATGGATACGCTGCTGACCATCGCACGACAAGGCAGCACCACGCTTCCTGTTAGCCCCGTTGATTTAACCGTCAGCATGCAGACCATCTGTGCAAACCTGCAAGACTTGTTTACCGCACAATCCATGACATACGACATTCACCAAGGTGCTGCAAATATTTCGACCACCAATCCCGCGGTAGTCGCGATGATTTTTGGCAACATTATTCGTAATGCGATCAACTACTCGCAAGGAAAATGCGTTTCGATTGTGATTGATGCGAATCGTATCGTGATCGAAGATGATGGTGTGGGTTTGTCCGCAGAAACGCTGAAGGCGTTACACAGAAATGAGTCAGAATACCCGTCTGTCATTCCGCATCAAGGCAATGGGATTGGGCTCAAACTGGTCAAACGCTTGTGTCATATGATTGGTTGGGAAATTGAGCTGATCAATAAATCTAATCTCAAATCTGCTGAAATGACCTCTAAAAGTGCGGATGGCTTAGCGGTCGTGATTTACACCAGCTAGTCTATTAATGGGATGACTCAACATTAGACAAAGGCGTATCGGTGGCATTGAGCTGCACACCTACACCTGAAATAGTATGAATTAATTTCTGCTCAAAAGGCTTGTCGATGACTTTTCTCAAATTATAAATATGACTACGCAGCGCATCACTATCTGGCATCTCATCGCCCCACAATTCCATTTCCATCATTTGTCGGCTCACCACTTGTGGTGATTGTCGCATCAACAAATTCAGCAATTTAAATTGGATACGGGGAAGATCAATTTTAATGCCTGCACGTACAACACTATTTTTATGAACATCTAAGATCAAATCACCCACGGCTAAATGAGTATGTCCAACCTGTCCACGGGCGCGTTTGATATGGGCATTAATCCGTGCAACCAGTTCTTTCAACTCGAAAGGTTTGACCAGATAATCATCTGCGCCGACATCGAAACCCTCTAACTTATCATCCAAAGCATCCCGCGCCGTCAACATAATTACAGGCAGGCTCAAGCCGAGATTTTGGCGAATATCCTGACAAATTTCATATCCTGAACCGTCCGGCAAATTCAAATCCAAAACAACGCAATGATAGGAATTTTGTCTGAGTAAACTCATCGCTGAATGGCAGTTCGTTGCATAATCAACCGCCATCCCATGCAACTCAAGGAACTCGCCCACAGTCGCAGCGAGGGCATGATGATCTTCAACCAAAAGAATCATGTTAGACACGCGTTGCATTCCATCATCCTTTTTATCGTCAGGTTTTACTCATGAATGATTCAGTACAGCCAGCCTGACAAAATCAGCCGAATCAATCAAGTTCTAATTTTATTGTTTTAAGGGTAGCAATAGCCGATATAGGCTTCCAGCGACAGGTAATTGACGATACAAACCATTGTTTGAATCCCAATAATCTTGTTGGAAAATAATCTTACCTTCAGTGTTCACTTTAAGCTGAGAAATACCAAAAGAAGACATCGTTTTTTTTGAGCCAAACAACTTCAAGGTATACGTCATTTTCCAATGGACAAAGACACTATCCCCTGCTAACAAAACATGCTGAAGCACCACCTGTGAATCACTGACCGACTGATTCATACCATCGAAATGAGCCGCCAAATCAGAAAAACGATAATAAACACTCAACGTATCATTGACATACAAATCATCAGCAAATAAATCACGTGCTGAGGTCATGAATTGCGGCGTACCT
>CAYJUB010000079.1:0-7997 GCA_964373145.1 uncultured Moraxellaceae bacterium | reverse complement strand
AAGATATGGAATTCTGGCAGTTCCACCCAACGGGTGTAGCAGGCGCGGGCGTATTGCTGACTGAAGGTTGTCGCGGTGAAGGCGGTGTGTTGCGTAACAAAAATGGCGAGCCATTCATGGAACGTTATGCGCCGACACTGAAAGATCTAGCGCCACGTGACTTCGTATCACGTTCAATGGATCAAGAAATTAAAGAAGGTCGCGGTTGCGGTCCTCGCGGCGATTATGTGATGTTGGATTTGACCCACTTGGGTTCAGAAACCATCATGAAGCGTTTGCCGTCAGTGTTCGAAATTGGTAAGAAATTTGCCAACGTTGATTGCACGAAAGAGCCAATTCCAGTTGTGCCAACCATCCATTATCAAATGGGCGGTATTCCAACTAACATTCATGGTCAAGTGGTTATGCCGAAAGACGGCGAGCCAAATGTGGTCGTGAAAGGGTTGTACGCAATTGGTGAATGTTCTTGTGTGAGTGTTCACGGTGCAAACCGTTTGGGTACTAACTCATTGCTCGACTTGATCGTGTTCGGTAAAGCTGCGGGTGATCACATCACTGAATCAGTGAATAAGTCATCAAGCGATTACAAGCCACTTCCAGCACATGTGCTGAAACGCAGCATGGCTCGTCTCGACAAATTGCAAAACTCAACCACGGGTGAGAATGCGCAAGATGTTGCTGATGCGATTCGTGCGGTCATGCAAACACACGCAGCCGTTTTCCGTACTCAAGCGTTGATGGATGAAGGCGTTAAGCAGATTCTGGCATTAGAGTCTCGTGTGAAAAACATTCACTTGGGCGATAAGTCACAAGTGTTTAATACTGCACGTATCGAAGCGCTTGAAGTTGAAAATCTGTATGAAGCGGCAAAAGCAACCATGATTTCTGCGGCAGCTCGCCATGAGTGCCGTGGTGCGCATACTGTTGTTGATTACGAATATCCAGCTGATCATCCAACGATGGCAAACGGTCGTAACGACGCAGAGTGGCGCAAGCACACCTTATGGTTTGCTGCGGATAACCGCTTGGAATACAAGCCAGTACGCACTAAACCGCTGACTGTTGATTGTATTCCACCAGCACCACGTACATTCTAATTCAGGAGCATATTGAGATGAGTAGCGGAATCCGTACTTTTGAAATCTATCGCTATGATCCTGATAAGGATAAAGCGCCGTACATGCAGACTTTTCAGATTCAGTTAGAGGAAGGCGACCGCATGTTGCTGGATGCGCTGATTAAACTGAAAAAGCAAGATGAAACCTTGTCATTCCGCCGCTCATGCCGTGAAGGTATTTGTGGTTCGGATGGTATGAATATCAATGGTAAAAACGGTTTGGCATGTTTGCAAAACCTGAATGATTTGCCAGCGAAAATCGTTTTGCGTCCGTTGCCTGGTTTGCCAGTGATTCGTGACATGGTTGTGGACATGACTCAATTTTATACTCAGTATGAAAAAGTTCGTCCATACCTCATTAACGAACAACCAGCACCACCGACAGAGCGCTTGCAATCACCAGAAGACCGTGAAAAGTTGGATGGTTTGTATGAATGTATCTTGTGTGCATGTTGCTCAACATCATGCCCATCATTCTGGTGGAATCCTGACAAGTTCTTGGGGCCATCTGCACTGATTCAAGCGTATCGCTTCATCGCTGATTCGCGTGATAAAGACACGGCAAAACGCTTGTCTGATTTGGATGATCCATTCAGTTTATTCCGTTGCCGCGGCATCATGAACTGTGTGTCGGTTTGTCCAAAAGGATTGAACCCAACCAAAGCGATTGGTCATATTCGTAATATGATCCTCGATCAAGCAGGTTGATCTAGTTTGTATTAATGAAAAGCGCACTCCCAAGGTGCGCTTTTTTATTTTTATGGTGCGCTTTTCTATTATTGTGCACTGATATTTTCTAGCTTAATATCAGCTATAGCTCAAAAAAATCAAAAGAGTGTGATTTTGCGTGATAGCATTTTCAATCATAAAACATGGCACACGATTTGCTATATGTAGGTATCAATATTATGTAACGTTATGACATAATTTGTTGGTAATAAGATGATGTATCGATCATGATTGTATGAAAGTTGAGAAGTCATATTCGCCAAGCAGGTCGTTATTAAAATTACCTGTTTTGCCAATCTGACTTGTATAGAAATGTCCACCCTAGACTTTTATGTTTAGGTTTTGCTTTTAATGAAATCTTGTGGAGGCTGTTGTTCAACATAAACGTTCTTGCCAACAAAAACTAACGTAAATGGTTAGTTTTGATATAGCGGGGCGCGAGTGTTTGGCATAGTCTTAGCTAGGCGTTCAATGGATGATTGAATGCTGGTTTTATGAGAGCGTGAAGTGAGTTCAATTATTTAGCGTAATTGGGCGCGCTGTTCTACTGGTGAGGCATTTTTAGGCGCAGTACTTCGTAAGGTGTAACCTTGGTAGTGCTGTAAAAGATTAGATTGGTGTTGATTTAAAGACGAGTAAACTCATGCAAGAGGCACAGATGCAGCGAGCGGATACAGAGTTATCCGGAGAAAACGCGGCCTATATCGAAGAACTCTATGAGCATTATCTGACCGACCCAAATTCGGTTAGTTCAGACTGGAAAACATTGTTTGACCAGTATCCTAAAGGCGACCAACCACATAGCAATGTGATTGAACAGTTTTTACTGTTAGCGCGCAATTCCACCCGTGCCCATCCAATGGCGCAAAGTTCGGTTAGTACCGATCACGAACGTCGCCAAGTTGGCGTGTTGCAGTTGATCGCGGCATATCGTAATCGCGGACATCAAAAAGCCAACTTAGATCCATTGGGTCTGATGGTTCGCCAGCATGTGCCTGATCTTGAACTTGCTGCGCATGGTTTGTCACGTTCCGATCTCGATACAACCTTCCAAACGGGCAATTTGCAAATCGGTAAAACCGAAGCAACGCTTGGGGAAATGGTTGATGCAATGGAAGCCATCTATTGTAGTTCGGTCGGTGCGGAATACATGCACATTGTCGATACCAAAGAACGTCGCTGGTTGCAACAACGTTTAGAAGGCGCACGGGGTATTCCTCAATTTTCAAAAGAAGCCAAGATGGCCTTACTTGAGCGTTTAACTGCCGCTGAAGGCTTGGAAAAATTGCTTGGTAGCAAATACGTTGGCGCGAAACGTTTTGGTTTGGAAGGCGGCGAAAGCTTTATTCCAATGGTCAATGAGATCATTCAACGTTCAGGTAGCGTCGGTACGCGTGAAGTTGTGATCGGCATGGCGCATCGCGGCCGTTTGAATTTGCTCGTCAATATCTTGGGTAAAAACCCTGCTGATTTGTTTGGTGAGTTTGAAGGTAAGACCTTTAATAAGAAAGGTTCTGGCGACGTTAAATATCACCAAGGTTATTCCAGTAATGTGATGACAACGGGTGGCGAAGTCCATTTGGCTTTGGCATTTAACCCATCCCATCTTGAAATTGTGAGTCCTGTAGTTGTCGGTTCTGTCCGCGCACGTCAAGCACGTCGCGATGACATTGCTGGTGATACTGTATTACCAATCCTTGTCCACGGTGATGCTGCGTTTGCAGGTCAAGGCGTGGTCATGGAAACTTTCCAGATGTCACAAACCCGCGCGTATAGCACGGGCGGTTCAATGCATATTGTCATTAATAACCAAGTTGGATTCACGACAAGTAATCCAGCGGATGCGCGTTCGACAGAATATGCAACTGATGTGGCGAAAATGGTTCATTGTGCAATTTTGCGTGTGAATGGTGTTGACCGTGAAGAGGTGATGTGTATTACCCAGTTGGGTGTTGATTATCGCATGCAGTTTCACCGTGACGTGGTCATCGATTTGTTCTGCTATCGCCGTCGTGGTCATAACGAAGCGGATGAGCCATCCGCGACTCAACCATTGATGTACCAAGTTATTTCTAAATTACCGACAACGCGCACACTGTACACAGACAAGTTGGTTGCGGCTGGCGTAGTAACCCGTGCGGACGCCGACCAAATGGTTGAAGATTATCGTGATGCGGTTGAGAAAGGCGAGCACGTTGCGAATGCCTTGGTGGGTGAGCCGAATAAAGAGTTGTTTGTCGATTGGAAACCGTATTTAGGTCATACCTTAGTGGATGACTATAATTCAGGTGTGGATATCGAGACGCTGAAACGCCTCGGCACAGAAATGAATGTGTTGCCTGAAGGTTTTGTGTTGCAAAAACAAGTTCAAAAAGTCATTGACGACCGCTTGAAAATGCAGCAAGGCGACATGCCACTGAACTGGGGTGCAGCAGAAACTTTAGCGTATGCAACCTTGTTAAATGATGATGTGTTGGTTCGTATTACGGGTCAGGACGTTGGTCGTGGCACGTTCTCGCATCGTCATGCTGAATTGTTCAATCAAACCAATGGCGAAATGTATGTGCCATTAGAGCACATCAAACCAAATCAACGTCGTTTCGCGTTGTTTGATTCGTTCTTGTCAGAAGTTGCAGTACTCGCATTTGAATATGGCTACGCAACGACCATTCCAAACTCGTTAATCATTTGGGAAGCTCAGTTCGGCGACTTCTTAAATGGTGCACAGGTGGTTGTCGATCAGTTCATTTCAAGTGGCGAGACCAAGTGGGAACGCGTTTGTGGTCTGACATTATTACTTCCACACGGTTATGAAGGTCAAGGTCCAGAGCATTCGTCTGCACGTTTAGAGCGTTTCTTACAGCTGTGTGCCGAAGACAATATGCAAGTTTGTACACCGACTTCACCCGCGCAAATTTTCCATTTGTTGCGCCGTCAAACGTTGCGTCCAATTCGCAAACCATTGATTATCATGTCACCGAAGAGCTTGCTTCGTCATAAATTGGCGGTGTCTAATTTGTCTGAATTGGCAACGGGTAAGTTTGAGACTGTGATCGATGAAATTGATACAGTCGATAAGAATGCAGTGAATCGCGTGATTCTCTGTGGCGGTAAAGTCTATTATGAATTGCTTGAAAAACGTCGTGAACTCAATTTGACTGATGTCGCGATTGTTCGTGTCGAGCAACTTTATCCATTCCCCGCATCACGTTTGGCGCATGTCCTTGCAAGCTATCCAAACCATAAACGTGTGGTCTGGTGCCAAGAAGAGCCACAAAATCAAGGTGCATGGTCGTTTGTCGCGCCATTACTTTACCCACTCGTAAATGACGTTAAAGTCGGAACCCCAATCCATTGTGCATCGCGCCCTGCGTCTGCTGCACCTGCTTGTGGTTCAGCATATTTACATGTGAAACAACAAACATCACTGGTTGCAGCCGCACTCGGTATAGACGAAGAATCTGAAGGAGCATCATCCAATGGCCACTGAAATTAAAGCACCCGTTTTCCCTGAATCAGTTGCTGACGGAACTGTTGCCGCATGGCACAAGAAAGTGGGCGATTCTGTAAAACGCGATGAAGTGTTAGCAGATATCGAAACTGACAAAGTTGTTTTAGAAGTGGTTGCACCTGCGGATGGCGTTTTAGTCAGCATCGCAAAAAATGAAGGCGATACTGTACTGTCAGCTGAAGTGCTCGGTATGTTTGAAGCTGGCGCAGCCGGTGCTACAGCACAACCAGCGGCAGCTGCACCTGTAGCAGCGGCGGCTCCAGCTCCAGCAGCGTCACAAGCACAGACTAGTGCGGATCAAAGCCCAGCAGTGCGTAAAGCGGTTGCTGAAGCAGGTATCAATGCTGCTGATATCGACGGTTCAGGTCGCGGTGGTCGTGTGACTAAAGAAGACGTGGTTGCTCATGTTGCTGCACCGAAAGCGGCTGCTGCACCAGCGACTGCTGTATCACTCGCAGTTGGCGAACGTGTTGAAAAACGTGTTCCGATGACTCGTCTGCGTCAACGTGTTGCTCAACGTTTGTTGTCAGCATCACAAGAAACAGCAATGTTGACCACGTTCAACGAAGTCAACATGAAACCAATCATGGATATGCGTAAAGCATACGGTGAGCGTTTCGAGAAACGTCACGGCACTCGTTTAGGCTTCATGTCATTCTTCGTGAAAGCTGCAACTGAAGCGCTGAAGCGTTTCCCAGCAGTGAACGCATCATTGGATGGCACAGACATTGTTTATCACGGTTACTACGACATCGGTGTTGCAGTTTCTGCTGAACGTGGTTTGGTCGTTCCAGTTCTGCGTGACACCGATCGCATGAACTTGGCAGAAGTCGAAAAGAGCATTATCGATTACGGTACCAAAGCACGTGATGGCAAGTTGGGTATTGATGATATGACTGGCGGCACATTTACCATTTCTAATGGTGGTGTATTCGGTTCATTGCTTTCAACACCAATTCTTAACCCGCCACAAACTGCAATCTTGGGTATGCACAAAATCCAACAACGCCCAATGGCGGTGAATGGTGAAGTGGTTATTCTCCCAATGATGTACTTGGCACTGTCATATGACCATCGCATGATTGATGGTAAAGAAGCGGTTAGCTTCCTTGTGACATTGAAAGATCTAGTTGAAGATCCAGCGTTATTGTTATTGGATCTGTAATAGCTGTTTTAGCTACATGTTTCAAACTTTTTGTTTTAAGGGCTTCCTCATAAGGGAAACTTAAAAAGGGGGGAAGTTCTCATGAAGAACAACCCCTGATTTTGACTCTTTTCTCACACATATATGAATGTCGGAAAAGAAAATAGAGGATAAACAGATGTCTGAACAATATGATCTCGTCGTCATTGGTGGCGGTCCTGGTGGTTACGAAGCGGCGATCCGTGCTGCTCAATTGGGGATGAAAGTCGCCTGTATCGAAAAACGTGTTCATAAAGGTAAGCCATCCCTAGGTGGTACCTGTCTCAATGTCGGTTGTATTCCGTCAAAAGCATTGCTCGACTCATCACATCGCTTTGAGAGCACGGTGCATGATTTAACGGCGCACGGCATTACCACGGGTGATGTGGCAATTGACATCCCTACGATGATTGCACGTAAAGACAAAGTGGTTGATCAGCTCACCAGCGGCATCGCAGCTTTGCTTTCAGGGAATAAAATTCAATGGTTGCAAGGCACAGGCAAACTGCTTGCAGGCAAAAAAGTTGAATTCACACCGCTTGATGGCAGTGCAGCACAAGTGATCGACGCGAAATATGTGATTTTGGCGACGGGTTCAGTGCCAATTAACATTCCAGTTGCTTTGGTTAACGAACAAGAAATCGTAGACTCAACGGGCGCTTTAGATTTTACTTCAGTTCCAAAAACACTCGGCGTAATTGGTGCTGGTGTGATTGGTTTGGAATTAGGTTCAGTTTGGCGTCGTTTAGGTTCAGAAGTTGTTGTGTTTGAAGCGATTGATACCTTCTTGCCAACAGCGGACAAGGCCGTAGCTAAAGAATCACAAAAGATTCTGACTAAACAAGGTTTAGACATTCGTTTAGGTGCAAAAGTCACTGCAACTCAAGTTGCTGATGGCCAAGTCACTGTGAGCTATAACCAAGCAGGCGAAGATAAAACTCAAGTCTTCGATAAGTTGATCGTATGTGTGGGTCGTAAAGCCTACGCTGAAAATCTGCTGGCAGACGACACAGGCATTAAATTGACCGATCGCGGTTTGATTGATGTGAATGATCAGTGCTTAACTTCTGTTGAAGGCGTTTATGCAATTGGCGACCTCGTCCGTGGCCCAATGCTTGCGCATAAAGCGATGGAAGAGGGCGTAATGGCAGCTGAACGTATTCATGGTCATGCTGCACAAGTGAATTACGACACCATCATTAGCGTGATTTATACCCACCCTGAAATTGCATGGGTTGGTTTAACAGAAGAAGCTGCTGTGGCAAAAGGCCATGAAGTGAAAACGGGTCAATTTGCTTTTGCAGTGAATGGTCGTGCCTTGGCATCTGGTGATAATCAAGGTTTTGTGAAATTCGTTGCGGATGTCAAAACAGATCGTTTACTCGGTATGCATGTCATCGGTGCTGGCGCTGGCGATATTGTTCATGAAGGCATGATCGCACTTGAGTTCGTATCAA
>CAYJUB010000078.1:0-8050 GCA_964373145.1 uncultured Moraxellaceae bacterium | reverse complement strand
GAATGTGCTGCTTAATTAGAGCCTTCGCTCGGGCAAGAAGGTGGCGATGGTTACGCAAATTTTGAGAAAGTCAGCGGTCAAGTCGTTTGGATTGGTACAAGTCCAAAATGGCCAGTGACACGTGATTTGGTATTTTCACGCCAAGTCATTCGCTTGCTGGATAAAAAACCACTGTATTTTGAAGCGCGCGATCGCATTACGCCAATCCTCACCGCAATGGAAGGCATGAAATTCAGTGCGATTTACTTAGATCATCCAGATACTAATGATGGCAAAGCACTGTCTGATTTGTTTGAACGTCTGCAACGCCCGCTTCTCTCTGCTGCTGGCAAGCAAGAAATCCTCGACCGTGAAGCGAAGATGCGCGCGCATTTAGTGTTTATTGACGGCACATCAGCATGGTTTGGTATGAGCGAAATGGGTCAAACCCTACGCTGGCCAATGGGCATTCCACGACTTAAAATGCCTGCGGATGCGCCTAGTCGTTCGACATTGAAATTAACCGAAGCTTTTGCTTACTTCCTCAGCCCTGAAGAACAGAAAGAATGGTTACGTGAAGGCTTAACAGCGGTTGATTTAGGTGCTTGCCCCGGCGGTTGGACATGGCAATTGGTCCAACATGGCATTCAAGTCATCGCGATTGATAATGGCGCGATGAATGAAAAGCTCATGGACAGCGGCTTAGTTGAGCATTTCAAAACTGACGGTTTTATCTATCGTCCGAAGCGTCCTGTGCATTGGCTCGTATGCGATATGGTTGAACAACCTGCGCGCGTGGCGGAGTTGATTGGTGATTGGTTAGCAGATGGTGCAGCGAGTCACGCGGTATTTAACCTAAAATTACCCATGAAAACACGCTTAGACGAAGTGCTGTTCTGCAAAGATCTGATCGAAGGCATTGTGAAGAAATCAGGCAAGAAATTAGAACGCCTTGAATTCCGCCAGCTCTATCATGACCGTGAAGAAGTCACAGGTTATGCGGCAATTGCAGGCCGCCCTGAATAACAATCTTAATCATCAATCGAGGTGAGTTTTGAATAATCGCAAATTGTTTCGGATCATCTCTTTTGTGGTTGCACTTGCGTTGGGCTATTTCGGCACGACGTATTTTGGGAAAAAAGACCCCGTAAACCAACCGAATTATGCTTCGGTTGAAACCACTTCGACACCGTCAAACTCCCCTACCACATCAGATTCAACTGACGAGTTCAAAGATAATAGTATCGTTGAAGGCAATGGAACCGTCGTTAAGATTCTAACCGATGATAATAACGGTAGTCGCCATCAGCGGTTCATTTTACGCTTAGATTCAGGACAAACTGTTTTGGTCGCGCATAACATCGACCTTGCACCGAGAGTTGAAATGTTGAATGAAGATGACACTATTATTTTCAAAGGTGAATATGTCAGCAATGATAAAGGTGGCGTAATCCACTGGACACATCATGATCCACAAGGACAACATGAGGATGGCTGGTTAAAACGTAATGGGAAAATTTATCAATAAATTATTGATATGAATAAATAATTTACTAATTTTAACACCAGATGAACTAAGAGCTGACACCATAAACTATTGAAAACGTCTCATCCTATTTCTTCCGTGTAAGAATAAGCATAACTCCTAGCGGGAAACAAAATATCGAAAGAAAAACTGAGTAGACTAGAAGATTCACATAGTCTGTGAATGAAGCTGCGACTCTACAGGCATGAAAGGCACCAGCACCCACGCTACAGTCTAGTAACTCTGCCAAAACCATGCCTATTAACCATAGAACCGGTGGAGCAAATATTAGAATCAGTGCATAGCGCATTTTCTATTTCCCCCTAAATAACCTGCAATAGAAACTTCCTTAAATCGCGCTCTTGCCTCATCACATGAAGAATAAATACAACTTCATTTTCAGTTTTATAAAATATACGGCAAGGATTAACAATCACTTCCCGATAGTTTAAGTTCATCAATTCAGGCGGTAATCGCCCTGATTCTGGGAAAGCCTCAAGTCGAGCGACCGTATCGAATACTTTTTGAACCAACATCTTTGCAGCGGGTAAATTACTCACTGCAATGTACTCCGCAATTTCACCCAAATCGGTCAACGCTGGTTCAGTCCACGTTATTTGAGCCATTTTTGCATTTTCACTTTCGTTTCGTCATGAGAAAAAGTTTGCCCGTCACGAATAGACTGTTCGCCACGCGCAATTCCTTCCAGGATTTGCATTCGTCGCTGCATAAACTCGAAATCATCTACATCCACCAGATAGGCAGATGGTTGACCATGCTCAGTAATTAAAATAGGCTCTTTTGTCGAATGTAAATCAGCAAGAATTTTGGTGGCTTGCCGTTTAAGTGTCGTCACTAACTCTACCCTCATGGAATCCTCACTGCAAAAAACCAAATATGTATCACTATAGTATCACTAAAATTAATCAGCGTCTGTTCAAGCAATTAATCTTATTTTCAAACACAAAATAATCAGACATAGCCTGCCTTTTTCAATTACAATCAATAATCATTCTCATATAGATATATTGTAAAGGCAGAATCATATGGCGCGTTCCCTCACTCTATCTTCATCATCTGCAACACTTTTATTACTCACATCGTCCATTGCGATGGCACATACACCTTATATTCTGCCTTATCATTTCGACACCAAGAAAGACGTTGCGACGATTCAAGCTTCTGCGACTGAAGATTTTTTCATCCCTGATCATGCGATCACTGGCGATTTTTCAGTGATCTCACCACTTGGTGTTACGACAAACATTACTGATGCGACAACACTCAAAGAAGTGACATTGGCGCAAGTTCCACTTGCAGAAGATGGTACCTACAAAGTTGCATTAAAGACCAAACCACGTATCGGCAAATATACCCAGATTGATGGTCGCTGGTTAAGTGTTCGCCCTGTACGCGGAGCTGGTGGCTTACCAAAAGAAGCGATGAGCGAGCGTAATTATGTCACGCCAGAAGAGCTGGCAGCCGATGCAAAAGTGATTGAATCGACATCAAGCCGTACCCTTGAAACTTTCGTGACTAAAGGACGTAGCTCAGACAAGGTATTGGGAATAACTGGAAAAGGACTAGAAGTTAAACTCAGCAAAAATCCAAGTGAGATTTACCTCGATCAAGGTTTAGAGTTTGATGTACTTTTTGATGGTCAACCGATCAAGGGTCAAACCGTTCAAATTGAACAAGCTGGCAAAGCACCGCTTGAATTTAAATCTGATGACAAAGGTCATGTGAAAGCGACATTTAAGGAAGCTGGTACCTATTTGCTCGAAGTGACTTATCCAAACGATCCTGAATCGCATAGTGAAAAAGGTCGTAAAACACAGCCTAATGCAACAAGCTACAACTACGGTTTAACGTTTGGTGTGTCGCAGTAAAAAATAAAATTCGCTAAGTAACATGTGAAAAAAAACAGGCTGAATCTTTAAGATCAGCCTGTTTTTTATTATGGAATATAGGTTAATAATATCTTCTAGCATTTGGCTTTATATAGCGCTTACTACTGCAATGTGCCTCAAGTGCATCAATGATCTGATGAATAGCGGAAGAAATCAGTTCCATCTTCTCTCTCAATACAGTAGCTCTGTACCTTTCACCTACGCTTGCAGCACTATCTCTACCGTGAGCAACGGCATTCCGTTTATCAACAATTTCATCGACGGTAGTTCTAACTCGGGAGGAAAATTCGATTTCATCTACCCCAAGAATACTTACTATTTCAAAAATGGTTTTCACCCACACATTTTGCAGTTGACTTGAAAATATAGTTTCATTAATTGGAAGAATATTTGACGATGCAGACTCTGTAAACACATCTGCTGACTTTATAAAAATTTTTGAATATCCACTGTCTTTAAGCGATTTCATTTTATCTGACAATGCTATAGATAAAAGCGTAGGTGATAAATGATTGTTCTTTATGCTTTTAGCTGATATTAATGATAAAGCAGTTTCAACGGCGTCATTCACTGATTTTTCAAAAGCTGAATATAAATGAACATAAAAAAGGCCTTTCATTATCCTAACCTCAAGTGAGACAGAATGTGTAGGTAGAGTCGGCTCTTGAGAACTAATGAAAGTCAGAAAAATCTGAACCTCATTAAATCGCTCACTTGTTCTAGTTTTAACACCATTAAAAGGCATTAGAATGCCTCTTTGACGAAACTTATTCGTTGCGTCAATCTACTCTTGGAGTTGGTGGCGCCTGTAGTAAGTCGCTTTAACTCATCATTATCAAGCAGACTTATTAATATCTCTGTATCTACATTTAATCCGCTATCAAGAGCATCAGCAACTCCAACTGATATCGCCTCAAAAAGCACTAGTGGAGTAGCATTCTTACGATTACCTCTAACTATTCCATTCGGTAACTTACCGTCCAAACAGTCAAATGTGGCTTTAAATACTCTTCTTAACTCTTCATCATCATTAAAGAGTTTAGTTTTCTTTTCCATATAACTATTTAGAAACTCTTTCACTCCGTGAACAAACAAATTACGCTCTTGGTAATATGCAAAAAATTTCAAAACCAACTCTTCGTGATTACATGTAAGTCCTTGTTTAGTGGTCATTTTCACAACACTTCTGAAAGCAGGGTAGCTAGATAGCTCTTTTATAAAATCATTGAATCTACCTAAAAAAACACAATTTCTTATTTCTTGTGGATGCAGTAATACTCCACCTGTATTTAATCTCTCAAACAAATCATATCGAATTTCAAAATCACTTCGGTCATTCAGTACAGTTACACGGATCGGTCTAGTCATGAACATTAATTGTAATGACCTTGGGAACTCCTCTAACGTTAGACCATTAATACTAGATAATTTTTCCAAATTCGAGATTTTTAATTTTTTGCACTTTGGGTTAATTCGGTGAATAACATCGTCGGTTCCAACAAAATTTATGATTGTCGTTAACCTTTGTAAACCATCAATTACCTCCCACGAAGAATCCTTGTTTGTGGCCATAAATAAACTTGGTACAGGAATACCTAATAGTATCGATTCAATTAATTGTGATTGCCGTGCATCATCCCAGACGAAATGCCTCTGATAATCTGGTGCAATATCAATCATGTTCTCTAAAACCATATCGTAAAGCTGGCGTATAGCGATGTCATAGCTATCGAATGCAACCGACTTTCGATTACTGTCAATCTGCTCTTGAATTTCTATTGGATCCATTATTAATTTCTCGATTTGAGTGATATTTTAATGTTCAGTAAAAGGAGTGTGGTATTTCTAATTTATATCCAATGCCTAGCAAACATAGTTTTAATTACGTTATCTTCGCAATAGCATCTTTCAACACTTTCCACGCATCCATCGTCGCATCCAACCTCACAATCCTATTCGGCTCAGCCGCCGCACGCGCCGCATATACCGCACGCACACGATCAAAGAACTCATGACGCTCTTGCTCAAAGCGATCTAACGCACCACGCTTCCCTGCCCGTGCCATACCTACTTCTACAGGCGCATCCAACCAAAATGTCTTGGTCGGCAATACCGACACAAATTGCTTAACCAACGCTTGAACTTGGGTCGTCGGCAAACCACGACCGCCACATTGATAGGCAAAACTCGCATCGACAAAACGATCACACAGTACCCATTGTCCACGCGCAAGTGCGGGTTCAATCACTTGACTCAAATGTTGAGCACGCGCAGCAAACAGCAATAACAACTCACAAGCAGGCGCAATTTTTTCGCCATCAGGAGTCAGCAACAATCCACGAATTTGTTCAGCCAGCGGTGTGCCACCGGGCTCACGTGTCACGATGAAATCAATCCCTTGCGCTTGCAAATATTCCGCGACGCCTCGAATTAACGTGCTCTTGCCGACGCCTTCTGTTCCTTCAAAACTGATAAACATCTCGTTCGCATTCCTTTTCAATAGACTGTTTTACGAGCCGTTTCTTTTACTACGCATCACTTTTAAATAGCTTTGTACCGCAGCATTATGATCTGCAAGGCTACTTGTAAATTTATGTCCGCCATTGCCCGTCGCCACAAAATACAACGCATCAATATCTGCAGGATGCAATGTCGCATGAATCGCGGCACGACCCGGCATTGCAATCGGCGTCGGTGGTAAACCATTTATTTTGTAGGTGTTATAAGGCGTATACGTTTCCAAATCTTTGCGGGTGATGTTGCCATTATATTGCGCCCCTATCCCGTAAATCACCGTCGGATCAGTTTGCAAACGCATCCCTATCTTCAAACGATTGACAAAAACCGCAGCGACTTTTGCGCGTTCACCATCACTTCCCGTTTCTTTCTCGACGATCGACGCCATAATCAGCGCCTCATTCATCGAGTTATACGGCAAATTAGCAGCGCGATCTTTCCACTCCGCATCTAAAATTTGTTTTTGTTTTTCATAAACTTGTTTGAGCACCACAACATCACTCACACCTGTTGAAAACATATACGTGTCTGGTGCAAACCAGCCTTCAGGATGAGATTTCGGGATGCCTGCTGCGGCTAAAATCTGTGCATCGGATAATTTCAATACTGTTTGTTTAATGTCTGGATTCGCCGCTAATCGTTTCTTAAACTGATCAAAGGTCATTCCCTCAACCAACAAAACACGATTCAATTGCGCTAATTTGCCATCATTCAACAAACTCAACAGCTTTGAAGCACTGATCCCAGCTGGGATCTCATAAACGCCTGCTTTAAGCGTGTTATGGATAAAAATATTGCGGTAAATTTTTAAAATAATCGGAAAATGAATCATATCTCGCTGTGCAAGATAGCCAATCAAACCTGAATAGGTCTGACCACTTTTAATCTGCAGCATTTTGCCTGTTGCCGCCGATGACATTGGACGGAACAACGATTGCCAGACCGCACCGCATAACGCAAATATGCACAGAATCGCTATGGTCTTAAACCATGTCAGTCTAAATGGATTAACGCTTCCTAGTTTCCCGCTTGCGGGCTTTTTACGCGTTGAATTTTTACTACGCGCGCTTGATGCACGTTTGACTGTCGTTTTTGACGTTGTTTTTTTACGCGGTGCCATGACCCAAAACCGAAACTTTAAGAGGCGCTTAGAATAACAGATTAGCTAATTTATTCACGACTGAAACATCCAAATTTCGACCCTCAAATTTGCTAACTGGCACAATTTGCGTCAATGCATTGCAAAAAAATAAGGCTTCGATTCGCTCGATTTCATCGCGCTTTAAAGTTTCAACACGAAGTGTAACGCCATGAGTATGCATCCGTTCAATCAACTCCGCACGCATTACACCCAATATCCCAGCATTTGCAATCGGCGGTGTCCACCATTGTCCACCCACTTGGAAGAAGCAATTGCTATACACACCCTCAACCACCAATCCATTCACATCGCAAACCAAACCTTCGACCCAACCAAAGGTTGCCAATTCTTGTCGAAGAATGACTTGCTCCAATCGATTTAAGGTTTTAAGACCCGCCAATTGCGGCATCACTTGACCCAATTGACCCGTCAACACACCACTTTCAATAGGAGATTTGACGCGCTCATCTAAGCTTTTTTCTTGTTTAAATAATTGGATATAAACCAACGCAGGCTGGTCTGGTGGCAAATAACCACGTTCACCTACACCGCGACTTACAATAATTTTGAGTATTCCATTTTCTAGCAATGCTGTTTTTTTCAGGACATCTAATGCGATCTTCTGAAAATCAACATGAAGACTTAAGCGATGCGCGCCTTGCTGCAACCGATGCAAATGATGCGACCACAGACATGGTTTTCCATCCACAACGCGCACACTGGTAAACAGTCCATCGCCATAGAGGAAGGCACGATCCAATGGGTCGATTGCAGCACATGCAATGCCATTTTTAAAAGTTTTCACGGTGTGCTCAGTCATGTTGGTAATATCTTCGGACTCAATCAATGCGGAATAATTCGCTTAATACTCTCACAAACCATTGGCATTGTCGTGCGACTTGAAGTCATTTCGCATGAATGAATGAGACTTCTTTTCATTTTTCGTCCAAGATTTGCATAAACTACTAGGCGAAGTCA
>CAYJUB010000077.1:0-8154 GCA_964373145.1 uncultured Moraxellaceae bacterium | reverse complement strand
ATAGCTTTTCACCCAATCCAGCATCTGCGGTCGGGTAGGAAATCGCAGCCGCATGAGGAATTTTGTTGACTAAGGATTCAGCCTGACAACTACTCGCGGCAATGCAGGCAGGAATCATTAATAGACGAAAGCACATTGGGCGTATTGGGCTGAGCATGAGACTTCTCCGTGACGCGCGATTATAAAATAATAGTTTCTTCCACTTTAGAGTAAAACAATAGGCGCGCTGCGTAAAACCATAAATCGCAAATAAAAAAGCCCACGATCACGTGAGCTTAGTTTTAAGGCTAACCATATTGAAATCACGCTTTTAACAGCGCACCCAAGAATTGACCTGTAAAGGATGCTTTCACTTTAACGACTTCTTCAGGCGTTCCTTCGGCAACAATTTCACCGCCGCCAGAACCGCCTTCTGGGCCTAAATCGACAATCCAATCCGCCGTTTTTACCACATCGAGATTATGCTCAATCACGACAATGGTATTTCCTTTGTCACGCAAGTGATGCAAGATTTCGAGCAGCTTGGCAATATCATGGAAATGTAAACCTGTGGTTGGTTCATCCAGCACATACAGGGTTTGACCTGTATCGCGTTTCGCCAATTCTTTCGCCAGTTTCACGCGTTGCGCTTCACCACCTGATAACGTGGTTGCAGCCTGACCCAAACGGATATAGCCTAAGCCGACTTGAATGAGCGTTTCTAATTTTCGCGCAATCGTTGGAATCGCGGCAAAGAACTCATTGGCATCTTCAACCGTCATATCTAAAATATCGCTGATGTTTTTGCCTTTATAAGACACTTCCAGTGTTTCCCGGTTATAGCGTTTGGTATGACAGACGTCGCATGGCACATACATGTCAGGCAAAAAGTGCATCGCAACTTTCAGCACGCCATCGCCTTCACAGGCTTCACAACGACCGCCTTTGACGTTAAACGAGAAGCGACCAGGCATATAACCGCGTGCTTTAGATTCAGGCGTTTGCGCAAGTAATTCACGAATCGGTGTAAACAAACCCGTATACGTCGCTGGATTACTACGCGGCGTACGTCCAATTGGGCTTTGATCAATATCGACGACTTTATCGAGATATTGCAAACCATCAATCGATTCATGCTTTTCAGCAGTCAGTGTCGTCGCGCCATTCAACTGAGTGGCTGCAAGAGGCAATAAGGTACGGTTAATGAGAGTGGATTTACCTGAACCTGAAACACCCGTCACACAAGTCATTAAACCAATGGGTAATTTCAACGTCACGTTTTGCAGGTTATGCCCAATTGCACCTGTGAGGGTGAGCATTTTTTCAGGGTCAACTGGGTGGCGTTTGGTGGGTACAGCAATTTTCATCCGACCAGACAAATATTGCCCAGTCAATGAATCAGGATGGGCAATGATATCCGCCATCGTCCCTTCAGCAATAATCTGCCCGCCATGCACGCCCGCGCCTGGACCAATATCAATCACGTGGTCGGCGGCGCGAATCGCATCTTCATCATGCTCAACGACAAGAACTGTATTGCCCAAATCTCGTAAGCGAACCAACGTACCGAGCAAGCGTTCATTATCACGTTGATGCAAACCAATCGATGGTTCATCGAGCACATACATCACGCCCATCAAGCCTGCGCCAATTTGCGAAGCCAAACGAATACGCTGTGCTTCACCGCCAGATAACGTATCGGCTGAACGCGCAAGGCTTAAATAGTTCAAACCAACACTAACCAAGAATTGCAAACGCTCACGAATTTCTTTAAAAATCTTATCGGCGATTTCGCCTTTTGCGCCTGAAAGCTGTAAGTCTTGATAATACTGCGCCGCTGCGCCAATCGATTTTTGCACGATTTCAGGCAACGCCATATCGGCGACTTTTACATTCCGCGCAATTTCATTCAGACGTGAACCTGCACAAACGTCGCACGGCGCATTGGATAAATACTGTGCCAATTCATCGCGGACTAAATTGCTTTCCGTTTCTTTATAACGACGCTCTAAATAGGGTAGGACGCCTTCAAAGACCATCGTGCGTTTTTGATTGCGACCCCGTTCATCGGTGTAATGAAAGTCAATTTTATCGCGACCAGAACCCTGCAAGATAATGCCTTGTTTGGTTTCATCGAGTGATTGCCACGGCGCATCCATATCAATTTGATAATGTTCAGCTACCGTATTAAGCATTCTAAAATAATAAGGACGTTGTTTATCCCAACCACGAATCGCGCCTTGATTGAGTGACAATTCATGATTATGAATCAGTTTCTCAGCAGTAAAATGACTGCGATGACCTAAGCCATCACACACCGTACACGCACCAGCAGGGTTATTAAACGAGAATAAACGCGGCTCTAAATCACCGACCGCACGATCACAGGTTGGGCAGCTATGGCGTGATGAAAAGGTTTGATCTGGATGTTTAGTCCCGTCCTCAGCAGCATCCATCCAACTGAGTAGTGCCAAGCCATCACCCAAACGCAGCGTCGTTTCAAACGACTCCGCCAAACGATTGCCTAAATCTTCACGTACTTTAAAACGGTCAATAACCACTTCTATGGTATGTTTTTTCTTTTTGTCCAAATCAGTAACGTCATCTAAATCAACCAACACGCCATCGACGCGTGCACGCACAAAACCTTGCGCACGCAGTTGCTCAAACAGCAGCGCATGCTCGCCTTTACGATCACGCACAACAGGTGCCATGAGCATCAGTGCTGTGCCTTCAGGCATGGCTTTAACGCTATCGACCATTTGGCTGACGGTTTGCGCGACCATTGGCAAGTCATGTTCAGGACAATACGGCGTGCCTACGCGCGCATAAAGCAAACGCAAATAATCGTAGATTTCAGTGATCGTACCAACAGTCGAACGCGGATTATGGCTCGTTGATTTTTGCTCAATTGCAATCGCAGGCGACAACCCTTCGATGCTATCGACTTCAGGTTTATCCATTTGCGAAAGGAATTGACGAGCATACGCCGATAAGCTTTCAACGTAACGACGCTGACCTTCCGCATAGAGCGTATCGAATGCTAGCGAAGATTTACCAGAGCCTGACAGACCCGTAATGACGACAAATTTATCGCGAGGAATATCGAGCGAAACGTTTTTTAAGTTATGTGTGCGTGCGCCACGAATACGGATATAACTTTGACTCATTATTGATTACTCATCGCTTTTGTTTACTCGTGGGTCGGATCGCAGGTCTTGCTTATCGTTGGTTAATATTCAGCTCAAAAGCTAAATCCACCCCGACCCTCCTTTTTCTAAGGAGGGGGAAAAGCTCCTCCCTTTGAAAAGGGAGGTTGGGAGGGATTTGCTTTTGATCCTAAAGAGCGCCAGATCAGCAATTATAGATGAAGCAATTGTGCCGTAAAACAAGGGTAATGTGAGTAATCATTACTGAATAAATCATAAAAAGACTTTTTATAGTAATTGATAGATTCAACATAAATATTTGAAAAATTTCGTTTCAGCTAGATGTATTTTTGATGCAACTGGTTTAAAGTCGTCGGACTTAAAATTAAGTCATCGAATAAGGAAAATAGCTATGCGTGGTGTAAATAAAGTAATTCTGGTGGGTACTTTGGGTCGTGATCCTGAAACAAAATCATTTCCAAATGGTGGTTCAGTCACTCAGTTCTCAATTGCCACTAGTGAAAGCTGGAAAGATAAAAATACCGGCGAACCACGAGAAGAAACAGAATGGCATCGTATCGTTCTGAATAACCGTCTTGGTGAAATTGCTCAGCAATATCTCAAAAAAGGCAGCAAGGTGTATATCGAAGGCAGCCTGCGTACTCGCAAGTGGACTGACAAAGAAGGTGTCGAGCGTTATAGCACCGAAGTTCGCGGCGATTCAATGCAGATGCTCGATAGCAAAGGTCAAGGCGGCGGTCAAAGCCAAGGTGATTATGAGCCATACCAAGCCAGCCAAAGTGCTCCTGCAAAACCAGCGGCGAGTGCTCCAGCACAAAGCATTTATTCATCAAATGATTTAGATGATGATCTACCGTTTTAAATAACTACATATTACCTTGACCATGGTGTTGGGTAATATCAGTTGAAAATGACGCTCTTTAATTCTTTTGAGTTAAAGAGCGTTTTTTTATGAAAAATAATCGAGGTCATATTGTTTTTAGAATTTCTTCCTATATGATTAATAACATGCGTGTTGTATGTTATTTTATAAAAAGCCTTGTTGTTCATGGATATGGAAATTATGACAATGGGGTAAAGATAATGTTTTAAACATGTGGTTGCTGGTTTTATTATGGTTTGTTGTTCTATTTTGTTTTCGTTCGATTCATATATTTTACACTGATGGAATAAATTATGAGTACTGATCTAAGTCACCTATCGGTTGCTGAACTTGAGCGTGTCATTAGCCAAGCAAAAAATTTAGTCGAAACTAAACAAGTCGATGCGATTAAAGAAGGCTATGCCCAAATCGTAAAAATCGCGCGCGATTTGAATATGTCTTTAGATGAGTTGATTGCTGCGGGACGCGAGAAGGGTGCGCGTACTAAATCTAAATCCTCATCACGTAAACCGGTGGAAGCGCGCTATCGCAATCCACAAAACACCAGTGAAACGTGGACTGGTCGTGGCAAAGCACCGCGTTGGTTAGCTGCAAAACTTGCGAAAGGTGCGAAAAAAGAAGATTTTCTGATCTGATTGGCGCTTTAAATCATCAAATACATCCATTAAAAGAACACTCGATTTTGTCGGGTGTTTTTTTATATTGCGTGTTTTGTGTGGTTTTATCGTTGATGTCGTTTGGTGAGAGTACTGTAATGTCATATAGTTGTAGTTAAGGGATGTTGTTTGTCATAAATATTGCGCATAATCGGGGATAAGGATGTCATTAATTTGGGTGAGTGGTTTGTGAGCCGAGTTGCGCCGTTGAATAAAAAAAATCGACCAAGTGTTTATTGGTGGGCAGTTGCTTTTGTCATGCTGTTGTCTTTCATTGTCCTGCAATTACCAGCGGCTTGGATTTTGGCGCGCGTCATGCCGAGTAATCCTTATCTGGATAATGTCAGCGGTAATATTTGGCGCGGCCAAGGTGATTGGCATTATCAAAATGTACAAGGTGTGGTCTCATGGCAAACGCGTCCATGGACGATCCTATTATTACGTTTAAGCGCGGATGTC
The DNA here is from genome assembly GCA_964373145.1 of uncultured Moraxellaceae bacterium. Classification (GTDB taxonomy): domain Bacteria; phylum Pseudomonadota; class Gammaproteobacteria; order Pseudomonadales; family Moraxellaceae; genus Aquirhabdus. The sequence continues at coordinate 3,007 of CAYJUB010000077.1, read as the reverse complement.
ACTTTGAAAACGGGCGATACTGAACTTGAGGGCACGCTCTCTCGCGGTCTCAAACATTGGTCAGTCGATGCGCTAAATGGTCGCGTTCAACCCGATACGCTGCAAGCCATTCTGCCGTGGCAATGGCCGAGCAGTCCACTGATGGTGAATGATATTTCAATCAAACAATCGACCAACCAAGTTTTTTCTGATGCCGAAGGGCAGTTAAGCTGGGGTGGTGGTCTCATTAGCTATCCTTATGAAGGTCGTATCGAACGTGCGACACTGCCACCGTTATTAGGTGGAATTTCTCTGGATAAAGAACGCTTACACATTGCCCTCACGAATGGACAAAAAGAACGGATGGGTGATTTTTATCTGTCACCACAGTCGAGCGCTCAATCGGCTAACCAAAGCCAGATGATGCTCGATGTGCAATTAACACAGCGCTTATTGCTGAATGTCGCGGGTTATCATGGTCAAGCTGGTTTAGATACCGCAGTCATTTCAGTGCGTCAGCCCTTAAATACTTTGGGGGCAATGTAAATGGTCAGACGGTTAACGAAAATTCGCCCTACGATGTTCTCCTTCTCTAAATTGGATTCGATTGCGCCGTGGTTGTTGTTGATTACGATCGGGTGGTTGTGTTGGCAGCTTGCCAGTTTGTTCTGGTTACTCATCACGCCGCCTACTGCGCCGCAAGCGCGCGTTGTTGCTCTAGGCGGAGGTTCTACGAGTAATATTCCCAATGTGATTGGCTTTAAGCTTTTTGCTGAAAATAGCACTGCGAGCGGTGCTAGTCAGCCGAATGTGCCAATGACCTTAGAAGGGGTGTTTGTTGCTCAGCCTGAGAGTCGTTCTGCCGCTGTCATTAATGTGAATAATGCCTCGCTTCGCTATCGTGTGGGGCAGAAAATTGAAGGGACGAGTTACCAATTATTTGCAGTGAGTTGGAATCAAGTTACCCTGCAAGGTGATGATGGTACGATGCAACAGCTCAAATTCGGTGATAGCAATGCGTCCGCAATCACCAATGCTGCGGTCGGTCAAGGTATGCCTCAGCAAAGTAATGCTCAGCAAGCGCAAGCGGCTTTGAGTGATGCGATTCAGCAAATGCGAACCAATCCAAATGCATACCTTGGGCAAGTCGGATTATCAGCTACGGGTGGGCGGGGCTACGAAGTGACCAGTAATGCCTCTGCCAATGTTCGTGCGAAGATGGGTTTGCGTCCCGGTGATCGAATTGTATCTGTCAATGGACAGCCTGTTGGCAATCCCGCGAATGATGCGCAATTACTACAGCAAGTTCAGCAAACTCGGAATGCCCAAGTGCAAATACAGCGCGGCGAGCAAACCTTGACGATTCAGCAGAATTTTTAAGCCTAATGATGTCAACAGACGAATGATGAAGAGTATTCAGTTTTGAAGATTAGAATGAACAAGACCAAAGTCTTACCGACACAACGATCAACATTAAAGCCAATGGATTTGCCAGACATGATGCCAACGCTCAAAACCACCCGTCGCACTACGCCTTGGCTTGCTGTGCCACTTATGACGATGTTGGCGTTTCCTGCATTTGCGCAAACGTGGAAAATTAATCTGCTGAATGCCGACATCAATGCTTTTGTCTCTGAGGTCGCTGATATCACGGGTAAAAATTTCGCTGTCGATCCGCGTGTGAAAGGCAATATCACGGTGATTTCGAATAAAGCCCTCAATCGTGATCAAGTGTACGAGCTCTTCCAAGGCGTGATGAACGTGAATGGTGTTGTGGCGATTCCATCGGGCAATACCATCAAACTTGTCCCCGACGTGAATGCCAAGCAGTCAGGTGTTCCGTTTGATTTCCGTAATAAATCTCGCGGCGAAGGCGTGGTGACGCGTGTTATTTGGCTTGATAATACCAATCCGAATGACCTTGTGCCTGCGCTACGTCCACTGATGTCTCAGTTTGCGCATCTTGCAGCTGTACCGGGAACGAATGCGCTGATTGTGTCTGATCGTGCGCAAAGTATTCAAGAACTGACTGAGTTGGTGCGTTCACTGGATGGCGGCGCGGACGATAAGTTAGAAATTATTACGCTGAAAGAAAGTAATGTCGACGACATCATGACTCAGATTGATTCATTGACCTCAACCTCAGTCACCAAAGATGTGCGTGGTTCAAGATTGCGTATCATTGCGGATACTCGCAGTAACCGTTTGTTGGTGAAAGGCGATGAAAAAGCCCGTCAACGTGTTAGGGCATTGGTTAAGCAGCTTGATGTTGCACCGAGTGATATCTTGGGTGGCATGCGCGTCTTTCGCCTGAAAAACTCTAGTGCGAAATCCATGGCGACGATGCTGCAAGGGCTTTTAGCAGGCAATGGTAATAGCGCTAACAAATCAAGCAATTATTCCGCAAGTTCGACAACAAACACTTCTACGCCTGATACAAATTCAACGGGCTCCACGAATAATAGTTCGGGCGCTGGTAGTGTCCCTTCGGTATTTTCTGTGAACGGTGTGAATATCATTGCCAATGAAGAACTGAACTCGATTGTCGTGAAAGCGGATCCAGCGATGATGCGTCAGATTGCGAGCACCATTGAGCAACTTGATATTCGTCGCGCGCAAGTACTCATTCAAGCAGCGATTGTTGAGGTTTCTGGGAGTAATGTAGAGCAGCTCGGTGTGCAATGGGCGCTCGGTAATTCATCAAGTGGTGTGGGTTTGATTAACTTTACCAATGGTGGTGCTAGCCTTGCCAAAATCGCCGCAGGCGTGGCAACGAAGAGCTATGGCGCGATTTCTCCACCTGCAGGCGCACTGCTGGGTTTCGGTTCGAGCAAGACGGGTAGTAATGGTCAAACTAATTTTTACGGCGCTGTTCTCAATGCCCTCAACAGCACAAGCGGTGCGAATCTGATTTCTGTACCTTCGGTCATGGCGCTGGACAACGTCAAAGCTGAAATGGTAGTGGGCCAGAACGTCCCCTTTATTACGGGGACAACCGCAACTTCGGCTTCAGTAGGCGAGATCGGAA
>CAYJUB010000076.1:6645-8275 GCA_964373145.1 uncultured Moraxellaceae bacterium | reverse complement strand
CGAACGTTATCAAAGAAAATTTGGCAAGTTTGGGTACTACGCATACCGAGTTTTTTTAATGGCTCGGCAAAGGTGATGCCCGGAGTTTTGTTCGGTACGATGATCAATGATTTGTTAGTGTGCGGATTACCATCAGAGGTATTCGCAAGCAGACACAAGAAGTCACCTTGAATCGCATTGGTGATCCACATTTTGGTACCGTTGATGACATAGTCATCGCCATCTTTCACCGCAGTCGTTTTGATCGCAGCAACGTCAGAACCTGCATGTGGTTCGGACACCGCGATAGACGCAACGTATTCACCAGAAATCGCTTTATTCAGATATTTTTCGCGGAGTTCTTTCGTCGCAAAGCGCGCAATCGCTGGCGTCGCCATATCGGTTTGCACACCGATTGCCAGCGCAACACCACCCGAATGGCAACGACCAATTTCTTCAGTCACAACCAAGTTGTATGAGTAGTCGAGGCCTAAACCGCCATTCTCTTCTGGCTTGCAAATGCCGAGCAAACCGAGCTCACCCATTTTGCCAAAAATTTCATGTAGTGGAAAAAAGCCCTGTTCTTCCCATTTTTCACAATGTGGGTTGAGTTCTTTTTCGACAAACTGTCTTGCGACGCGGCGTAGCGCATCATGTTCTTCAGTAAATTGCATGATAACTTCCCATCATTAATATTAATAAAAAGGCTTGTCTCCTTCCCCATCAAGAGGAAGATTTCAAAGCAATCTCAATTAGAAGCGCGACGCACCAAACGTAATCGGATTGAGCTTTCGTTCATTCGCTTCATGAATCGTTTGCAGAACAAAGATCAATACTTTGCGGGTATCTCGTGGATCAATCAGACCATCATCATGGCCATGTGAAGTGTTATACAGAGCCGTGGTTTGGGCATCGAGTTTGGCCGCTGTGGTTTGCTCAATCATATCCAAGACATTGTCATCAGGAATCATGCCACTTGAACGCTGTTTTTCTTCAGCAACAATGCGCAGCACTTTGCCTGCCTGTGCGCCACCCATCACCGCAGTGCGTGAGCTCGGCCATGCAAACAGAAAATGTGGCGACAATGCCCGACCACACATTGCATAGTTACCCGCACCATATGAACCACCGACAATGATGGAAACCTTAGGAACGGTCGCATTGGCAACCGCTTGAATCAGCTTAGAACCATGCTTGACGATCCCATTCTGTTCCGCATCCGTACCCACGATAAATCCAGTGGTGTTATGCAGGAAAATGAGCGGACGTTTGGTTTGTTCACACAAATGAATGAACTGTGCGGTCTTGGTTGCACCTTGGACAGTGATCGGGCCATTGTTGGTAATAATCCCAACCAGCATGCCACCCATTTTGGCCCAGCCACACACAGTGAACGAATCAAACTCTTGTTTGAATTCGAGAAAATCCGAATCATCCACGATATGGGTAATGACTTCCTTCATATCAATCGGTTGTTTAATATTTTCTGGAATCAAACCGAGTAAATTATCAATCGGATAACGTGGCTCTAAATATTCCGTTGGTGTTGCTGGAGTCTGTTCTTTCCAGTTCAGCATTTTGACAATATCGCGCGCCTGACGAATGCCATCGGCATCATTCTCAGCGAGATATTCCGCCGTACCTGCGACCA
>CAYJUB010000076.1:0-6635 GCA_964373145.1 uncultured Moraxellaceae bacterium | reverse complement strand
GGTTGATACGCACCGCCAGCAGTTGCATTACCATGCACCACACATATCTGAGGAATACCAAGCGCTGACAAACGAGCTTGATTTGCAAAAGTACGTCCAGCATTAACGAATACTTCGCCACCATAATTTAAGTTTGCGCCACCACTTTCAGTGAGATACATCACAGGCAGTTTGTTCTGCACAATAATTTCATGCAGACGCAGTGTCTTGATCATACCTGCGGGTGAAATAGTGCCGCCTTTAATTGCGCTATTGCTGGCAGTGACCATGCAACGCATGCCATTCACAATCCCAATCCCCGCAATAATGCCACCGCCTGCATCAGAACCATCTTTGTCGTCATACATCCCATAACCAACCAGACCACAGAGTTCGACAAATGGTGTGCCTGGATCCAGCAGTAGACGTACACGGTCATGAGGCAAAATCTTGCCCAACTTATCGAATTTCGGCTTAGAAAGAAGCGACTTATCGATGACCTTTTGCTGAATCGAACGCATAGCAGCAATGGATTTCTCAACAAACTCACGATTTGCTGCAAACTGAGGACTATTCGGATCAAGTGTAGTTTCAAGAATTGCCATGTGTGTACTCTCTACTGATTACTGGGTTGACCGCTTTGAAGTCTTCCCCTTGAAGGGGGAAGATTTAGATGGGGATGCTTTTGATTTTGCTTTAAAAGCACACCATTCCCAACCTTCCCCTTCATAGGAAAGGAGTCAAGCATTTACTTAAGAACCTTTCAATACATCGGGAATAAACGCACGATGAAAACCATTGAATGGCTCGTTATTCTTGGCATCGATCAGTGGGTACGACGGTGTTCCCAGTGACGCTGCGCCATCAATACGAATCGTCACACCGTTTACAAACGCCGCAGCTTGCGACAATAAGAAACAGGCAACCGAAGAAATTTCTGATTCCGTGCCCATACGCTTCAGCGGCACTTTATCGGCAAGCATAGGAATGATTGCGCGGAACGCACCTTGATAGGTATCCATGCCTGAAGACATGATCCAACCCGGTGCAACACAATTCACCCGCACACCTGATTTGGCCCATTCAATTGCTGCGGTTTTGGTGAGATTTTCCACCCCTGCCCGCGCCGCACCTGAATGCCCCATACCCGGCATACCGCCATGCATGTCTGCGGTCATATTGACAATACTGCCGCCATGCTCGCCCATCCACTGGTTGTAAGTTTCACGCATCATCAGAAACGTGCCATGCAAATTATTCCGAATCACTGAATCAAAACCGTTAAAGGAAATTGACTCTAATGGTGCTGGGAACTGTCCGCCTGCGTTATTAAACAAGCCATCAATTCGACCAAATTCTGCAAGTACCGCAGCAATCGTGGCTTTGACTTGATCTTCTTGGCGAATATCACAAACCAACCCACGCACCTTGCCGCCGTCCGCTTTAATCTCGGCAACGATGGCGTCGAGCTTTTCAGGTTTACGTCCTGTGATCACGACTTGCGCACCAAGTGAAGCCAACTCATGCGCCGTGCAACGTCCGATTCCCGAACCACCACCTGTAACGATAACAACCTTGCCAGCAAAAGCATCGGAGCGAAAAACTGATTGATACGACATGACCATTCCTTAAAATAAGTTGCATTACTACTACGCAAAACACCGATAAAAACAGACATTGCGCAAAGTTAACCCCGGACTTTATCACCCGACCCAACCTTCATCATTAGCAAGTACTCACATGTACAGCTGATGGCTTTTGCTATTTACTTCAAAAGAAAATCCCTCCCATGAGAATCTTCGGAATATATTCCTCATTCGCAAGACGAAGTGCCCTTTGCAAAGAGAGGAGCTCTTGCTCCCTCCTTAGAAAAAGGAGCACGCGGTAGTACTGCGTGGGGGAGGATTTGCTTTTGACTTTCCTAAAAAACTACTTCAACAAATCCGCAGGAATCTGCACGGGCATATCAAGCAACTGCTGACCCAAGGCTTTACCTTGTGGATCAATACGCAAACTTGCCATCCCACCGCCGCCCAAGGCATTGGTCAGGAAGAAGTTCATCGCATTTAGACCCGGCAATTCAAAGCAAAAAACTTTGCTGTTGGTGCCATCCAAGATATGCGCCATATATGCAGCCACAGTTTCAGTGTTCAGCGATGCACGAATGAACGGCAGATATTCTGGTTTACGCGCCAGCACTCCGAGGTTTGATGCATTACCTTTGTCACCGCTACGGACATACGCCAATTTGATCAAAGGCACAGTCACCAACGCACCCGCTTTGCTTAAATCAGCCGCTGGGCCAGCCGCGATGGGTGCCAATGGCACATGCTTCACGCCTACTGGAACATCGACAATCGTGCGGACGCCATTCAAATCTGTCTCAACGTTGCATTGATCTTTATCGACCAAGAATGAGAATAATTTAACGACAGGCGATACTTTTGGACGTCCGCCCATGATGCCCGCTAAACCCGGAGCCATCCCTGTCGACGCCTGAGCAATTTCAGAAGCCAAGAACGCGCATGCTTGTTGAATCGGATGGGTCACCGCGATCTTCAAAACCACTTCACGCGTCTCTGAATGACGACCATGTGGACCGTAAGTGCTTTCCGTACCGAGATACTCGATGTTTTTATCCGTAAAGCCTTGAACGCCCCTTGAAGCCAATACACGCTCACACTTGGTCAGAATTGCATTCGCAACTCTCTCCGCTTTACGTTTGGCATCAATACCCGCGATCACGAAGCTGACTAACAAACGGTAGCCGTCCATGTACGTCGTGCTCACTTTGTATTGCGAAGTTGGAGCGCGACCACGTGCGCCGCTTACTTTTACGCGGTTTTCGCCGACTTGCTCTACATGCACATGACTAAAGTCAGCGATCACGTCTGGCAAGAGATAAGATTGTGGGTCGTTAATTTCATAAACGATTTGTTCGCCAATGGTTGCAGTGCTGATCAAGCCGCCCGTACCTTCAGGCTTGCTAATAATGAACGAACCATCTGCCGACACTTCGGCAATCGGGAAGCCCATGTTGTCGAAACCGGGAACTGTATCCCAATCAGTGAAGTTACCGCCGTTACACTGCGCACCACACTCAATCACGTGACCTGCAAGCGCTGCTTGAGCCAAATGATCGTAGTCATTTACGCCCCAGTTGAACTCATGCATCAGTGGACCAATCACCACTGCAGAGTCAACCACACGACCGGTGATAATGATGTCCGCACCCGCCGCCAGCGCATCACGAATCGCCACTGCACCGAGGTAAGCATTCATACTAACGATACTTGAAGGCATTGCTTGACCGCTGAACATCTCAGTCGTACCCGCAGCACGCAGCGCCTCTTGCTTGTCCATCAAGTCATCGCCAAGGACAACCGCAACTTTCAAATTCAGACCAGCCGCTTCAATCAGCTCTACCAACGCATCACGGCAAGACAGTGGATTCACACCACCTGCGTTGCTCACAACTTTGATATTTTTTTCAGAAATTTTCTTTAAGAGTGGCGCCATGACGTTTTTCACAAAGTCATGCGCATAACCCAATGTTGGGTCTTTTAACTTCGCACGCGCCATGATCGACATGGTGACTTCTGACAAATAGTCAAATACGAGGTAATCAATCGACGCTTGATTCACCAATTGGAACGCAGCGGTATTGGTATCACCCCAAAAACCTGAAGCACAACCAATTTTGACGACGCGATTTGCTGCTTGATTCTGTATATGGTCAGTCACGGCTAAGTACTCTTGCTTGAATTTATGCAAAGATACCAAGCAAGCGCTTGGTTTGTAAATAGCATTGTGTTACTATTTTTGAGCTAAAGGATCAAAGTTCATCTAAAATGCACAGAAATAGCGAAATGAATTTATTCTTATCAATGACTTGGTCTATTTATTCTTTTTTTGATCAGTAATGCGAGCGCAATACGTATCAATCAACCGCGTCACATTTATTTTGTCTGAGGTCTGCCATTCATGAATCATTTAGCTGTAGCACAAGTGCTCAATGAGTTACCTCCCATCGGTGGCATGGATGACAGCCCACGTGGTCGCGTCCTGCGCGCTGCGGCTTACCTGTTTAATGAACAAGGCTATGCACGTACAACGGTTCGCGAATTAGCGCAACTGATTGGCATTCAATCAGGCAGCCTATTTCATCACTTCAAAAGCAAAGATGACATTCTATGCAACGTGATGAAAGAAGCGATTGTTTATAATTTACAACAAATGAAGAATGCAATCGAATACGGCAAAACCCCTTCTGAACGCTTGAAAGGTCTCATTAGAGCTGAACTAGAGTCGATCAATGGCAATACCAGTAAAGCCATGGCAGTGTTGGTTTTCGAATGGGATGCGATTACCACTGAACAGCAAAAACCATTGCTTGAACTTCGTAATGAATATGAAGCGCTATGGTTAGAAGTGTTAGAGGAATTAAAAAAAGAAGGGAAATTGAAGCACGATGCGTTCATCTGGCGACGACTGATCAGTGGATCAACGTTTGGCACTGCACTGTGGTACAAGGCTGATGGGCCATTGAGGCTAGATGGACTTTCAGAAATGACTTATGCGATGGCGATGGGTCAGTAAATGCTTGTCTCCTTCCCCTTCAAGGGGAAGGTCGGGATGGGGATGGTTTTACAGCTAAAGTCAAAAGCATCCCCTTCTCTTGCGCTTTGCTGATCCTAGTTCCCCCCCTCAAGAGGAATATTTCAAAGCAAAAGCACTGGAAAATCTATTTCAAATAAATAATACGAACATAGCAAATTAAGCCAACGTCAAATTCACCACATCCAATCGCTTATTATCTATTGCACATTCTTCTGCTGAAGGCTCATCCGCTTTCAGCGATTCAAAATCAAATAGCTCACGATCTGCCAATTGCGATGGCTGGACATTTTGCAATGCAGTAAAAATACTCGCCAAACGTTGCGGATGCTCAACATCCCATTCGCGCAACATCCGATTCACCACTGCGCGTTGTAAATTCGGCTGGCTACCGCATAAATTACACGGAATAATCGGAAACTGACTTTGCGTGGCGTATTTAATAATGTCTTTTTCCGCCACATAAGCCAACGGACGAATCACGATATTTTTACCATCATCTGACTTCAATTTCGGCGGCATCGCTTTCAACGTTCCACCATGAAACAGATTCAAGAAAAACGTCGCTACGATGTCATCGCGATGATGACCCAGCGCAACTTTAGTCGCACCAATCTGTTGGGCAAAACCATACAACGAACCACGACGCAGACGAGAACACACAGCACAGAACGTCTTCCCTTCTGGCGTCAGCTCTTTCACGATACTATAAGTGTCTTTTTCTAAAATATAATAAGGCACGTTGCGCTTCGCCAAATACTCAGGCAACACATGTTCAGGAAAATCAGGCTGTTTCTGATCTAAATTGACCGCCACAATGTCGAAATGAATCGGTGCAATCGACTTCAAATATAAGAGAATATCGAGCAAGGTATAGCTATCTTTGCCACCCGACACGCAAACCATCACCTTGTCGCCATCTTCGATCATTTTAAAATCTTGAATCGCCGCGCCGACTTGCTTACGCAGTTTCTTTTGTAATTTTAAAAACGTCGAACTTGTCGGCGCATCTGGATTAAAAAACGGCACACGAGAAAAGTGATGGACGACTGTCATTTCTTCTGCTTTTGTAAAATCTGCATTACCGAAGCCAACCACACAAGAATTACTCATCGCACACCCAAATCTAGCCATTGATAAAATTTAGGCGGCTATTTTAACCAAGTTTAAAGTGCACCGAAACCTGCACTTCAACACACCCGTAAAATTTAAGTTGCAGCATGTGTTGCGCTCAAGTAGATTTCATAACTCATTCATATAAACAATCAAAAAATGGAATTTTTGACGCAATGACAAATAATACTAACAGCTCAACATCTTGGAAAAACTGGTCAGGTTTACAACAATCGAATCCAAGCGCATCCGTCCAGCCAACAGACATCGCACAACTCAGTCAAATCATTCGCCACTCGCAAAAATGCCGTGTCGTGGGTGCTGGACATTCATTTAGTCCGCTGGTTTGCACAGATGACACCTTAATTTCATTGGACTCACTGACTGGTTTGGTCAGCCACGACAGCCAGCTCAATCAAAGTACCTTACTCGCAGGTACGAGGCTAAAAGACCTCGGCGCTGTACTCAATCCGATTAACCAAGCATTGATCAATCAAGGCGACATCGACGAACAAAGTCTTGCAGGTGCAATCTCCACAGGCACACATGGTACTGGGAAAAATCTAACGTGCGTATCAGGCTTTGTTGAAGGCTTTCAACTGATGACGGCGAACGGTGAAACCTTAGACTGTGATCGTACGCAAAACATTACGATCTTTGAAGCTGGACGTGTGGCATTAGGCAGCCTCGGCGTTTTGACGCAAATCACCATGCAGAATCTGCCGCGTTACCGCCTCAAAGAACAGATTCAACTCACACCGTTCCAAGACATTCTCAGCCATATGGATCAGTGGAAAACTGAACATCGCCACATCGAATGCATGGTTTTCGTTCATGGACGTGACGCGATTTTGAAAACCCTCGACCCCACCGAAGATGATATTAAAACACTGCCAGCGCCGTGGCCGTCAGATGATACCCTCCTC
>CAYJUB010000075.1:0-8285 GCA_964373145.1 uncultured Moraxellaceae bacterium | reverse complement strand
GCAGCAGAACTCGAAGAAATAAAACAAGCACTACTTAACACTATTGTGGATAACGCAAACAAAGCTCGCTTAGCGCGAAACATCTTCAAATGCATAACAACCTCATGTTTAAGTCCTGCGTATCGGTCATATTGAGTAATGCAAACATCATGCCTGCATACTTTTTATAAGTCTGATCGAGAATGTCTTGCCGTAAACCGCACGGTTCGCTATCGTAGCAACACGACCAACCTCTTCGCGTTACCACAGTCATTCCAAAGAAGACTTACCAACATGAAACTCCCTGCTCAACCTTTCCAAAAACAAAATAGAAGGGTCGCCGAAAAGTCCTATTCACAAAACAGTTTTCAAAACCTTCAGACTCACATTGAGTACCTGAAGAGATTAACTCAATTGATTTCGCCAATTTTAACCCAAGTACTCGCGCACGAGGGGGATTGGCAGGTCGCTTCGTTAGAAGATGATGTGCTATGCATAGCAACCGAACATCATACAGCGGCCAGTCAATTAAGGTATTTACAGCACCAAGTGATCAAAGCACTCCAGCAGCTTCCAGATTTTGCTGCGGTTAAGCGTTTGAAAATTGTGATCGAGACCCAGCCTAAACCCAAAACGATTAGTCATGGCCGACTGCCTGCACTCACTCCGGAGATTCGGCAAATACTGGATGATGCTGCCTCAGCGTTTCAAGACACGGATATTAGCGAGTCCCTACGACGGTTGGCAAGAGAACAACGATAAACGGGACAATACGTTACAACGTAACATTTACTTACTTTCTGTGTTTTTATTTTAATTGATTGTTTTATAAATAAATTGTCTTTTAGTCCGCTTCAATGTATTCAATTGGACATAAATTCCTGTCATCAAATGTCACAATTTCATAGGCATCAGGTTGATCAAGTAATGCACGAAGTAACTGGTTGTTAAGTGCATGGCCTGACTTGTAACCATCGAATTGACCAATGATACTGTAGCCTAATAAGTACAAATCACCGACCGCATCCAACATTTTGTGACGAACAAACTCATCAGCAAACCGTAAGCCATCTTCATTCACAATACCGTGATCATCGACCACAATCGCATTATCTAAACTGCCACCCAGTGCCAAATTATTGGCTTGCATGTATTCAATATCACGCAAGAAACCAAATGTCCGCGCATGACTTAACTCTTCCACATAAGAAGTGGTTGAGAAATTCAGTTCAGCGGACTGATGTTCTTCATCGAACGCAGGGTGATCAAAATCAATGGTAAAACAAACACGGAAACCATCAAATGGAGTGAATGCTGCACGTTTATCGCCGACCAACACTTCAACAGGTTTAATAATTCGCACAAATTGCTTCGGCGCATCTTGCTCAACAATGCCTGCGGTTTGAATCAAGAACACGAAAGGTCCCGCACTGCCATCCATAATCGGAATTTCAGCGGAGGACACATCGATCATGAGATTATCAATGCCGAGACCTGCAAGCGCACTCATCAGATGCTCAACTGTACCAATCCGCGCACCATCGTGTTCCAAGTTGGAAGACATGGTGGTTTCATTGACCAGTAAGGCTTGCGCTGGAATTTCGACTGAAGGATTCAGGTCTACACGGCGAAAAACAATCCCGCCATTGATCACATGTGGATGCAATGTCAAATACACTTTTTGACCGCTATGCAAGCCGATTCCTGTCGCGCGAATCGTGCGACGGAGTGTGCGTTGCTTGAGGACATGTTTCGACATATTTATTTCAAAATATTACAAGAATGACTCATGCTAACATTGATTCTCATTTATGCCAACCAAACAATCACCCAAAAAAGCCACAAATCAACTTATTCTTATTGATTAACAAATAATTACGTTTATTTAAAAAACTACGATTATGTTTAAAAAATGCGCAATAAAAACCCATCTTAGAGATGGGCTGATATTGACTTTATTCAAATCGATGCTTTTTCGTATCAAAGCATTCGATCAGCGCTTTTGCTGATTTTTCAAGAAATCTTGAATACGCATTGGCGACGAGGCTGTTGCGCGTTCAACAGCGGGTTGTTCTACAGCCGCTGGCAGAGGCTCTGTTAAACCTGCATGACGACGATCAATCGCTGGCGCATCCACATCATCTAACGGCAAAGCGACTTGATCTTTACGGGTTGGAATTGGACGTCGTTGTACTAGACGATCATCGCGGCTCAAACCAGTCGCAATCACAGTGATACGAAGCTCTTCGCCTGCATCGGGATCATCGACCATACCGAGGAAAATATTGGCATTTTCATCAGCAATCTGTTCAATAATGTCACCAACGGCTTGGACTTCATCCATTTTAACATTGGCGCCAGTAATATTAACCAATAAGCCTTGAGCACCTTCAAGGAGCACATTGTCCAATAACGGACTACGAACTGCCATCTCAGTGGCGATACGCGCACGATCATCACCCTTACCAGTACCAATACCCATCATGGCATGACCACGGGCTGTCATCGCTGTGCGAATATCAGCAAAATCGATGTTCACAAAACCCGGGCTAATGATTAAATCAGAAATCCCACGTACCGCGCTCAACACAACATCATCAGCACGTTTAAACGCATCAATTACCGACAGATTGCGATAAACACTCATGAGCTTTTCATTCGGAATCGTGATCAATGAGTCCACATATTGGGTTAACTCTTCGATACCACGTTCAGCAGAAGCGACACGGCGTTTTCCTTCAAATTTGAATGGAGTCGTCACAACTGCAACGGTCAAGATGCCCATTTCTTTGGCAATTTCTGCGATCACAGGTGCCGCGCCAGTACCTGTACCACCGCCCATACCTGCGGTAATAAAGACCATGTCAGAACCTTGTAACGCTTCACGAATACGTTCGTGCTCTTCTTGCGCCGCTTGGCGACCCACTTCTGGATCTGCACCCGCACCGAGACCACGGCTGGTTTGCAGACCGAGTTGAATACGATTGGGTGCAGACATACGATCTAGCGCTTGACGGTCAGTATTTGCACACGCAAAAGTCACGCCCTTAATACCCGAACGCACCATGTGCTCGATCGAGTTACCGCCGCCGCCGCCCACGCCAATGGCGGTGAAACGAGCTAGGCCGTTATTGTCAGGGGCTTCATCTTGCACCAATGTGTAGGACATGGTGTTGCGTCTCCAAAATTAAAAATACCGCAATGACTTGTTTGAATCGGGATCAACTCTAAACGATTCTATGCAAGCCATTAGCCAAAATGGTATAAAAATACGTTAAGTTCTGTTTTATATGCCAAAAATAAATAAAGGATCATTGCCATCAACAATCACTCACCCATTCGACCAGAACAACCAAAAAACAATCAACTCTTCAAATACAAAACTAAATCATTCAACTGACCAACAGTGTTTCAAATACAAACACCACTGACTAATAAATTCTTAAAACACTGTACGCAACTTATCCACAAGGCGTCGCCAAGGGGTGACCATCAAGCGTGTCACAATTTGTTCGCCGCGACCTGCATCACGATTGGCGTCTTCGTTCCAACGCTGATTTTCGCTTTGGCTGTATAACAGCAGACCACTCGCTGTGGCAAATATTGTCCGATGAAGTAACGGTTTACGATCGTCGCGGATTTCGACGCTGGCAGGGTGGTTGCCCAAATGCACAGGCACACCGAGTGATTGACGCGCCAGATTAACGATACCTTCGATTTGACACGACGCACCTGTGAGCACCACGCCATGACGTAGCACGCCGATTGCACCCGTCTCCACCAGCAATTTGCGCACTTCATCCAATATTTCTTCGTAACGGGCAATGATGATATCGGCCAAATCCATCCGACTGATGGTCAGTGCTGGATTACTACCCACACCTGCCACTTGAATCATTTGATCAGGGCGAATCAGTTCGCGATTGACACCGCCATAACGGACTTTCAACATTTCAGCTTGTTCAACTGAAGTATGTAAAACCGACGCAATATCACGGGTGACGCTTTCGCCGCCGCGCTGCAAGGTTTTACTTAAAATCAAACGATTTTCTAAGTACACCGAAATCGCCGTAGTTCCTGCACCAATATCGACTAAGCAAACGCCAAACTCTTTTTCATCTTTGAGCAAGGTCGATTCTGCGGTCGCAAGGTTAGACACAATCATGCGCTCAACGCCGATATTCGCCGATTTCAACGCTTTATCAATGTTTTGCATCGTGTTATTCGGCAACATCATTAGATGATAATGACCCGTAATCGCACCCGCAGCCATATTAATCGGGAAATCCGCCCACTCTTCATGATCATCAATCGCCACACCCAGCGGTACGGCATTGATCAAATAATGGGTTGGCATCAGATGACTACTTTTAGCCATTTCCAATGTACGGACAATTTCTGCGGTGGTAATCGAACCGTTGGCCACAGGCGTGCGACCAGACGCATTAAAACTCTGTAATTCAGGACTTGGAATCGCGACCCACGCGCTATGCACACGGCAATCGGCCATGTCTTCAGCCAAAGCCACCGCTTCTTTAATCGCGGCAACGACCTTGTCCATATTGTTGATCATGCCTTTGCTCATGCCACGATTGGCAGCATGACCCAAACCAATGACTTCAATACGATCAGCGGCATGCACACGACCAATGAGTACCGCTACTTTGTGCGTGCCGACATCAATCGCAACAATCGTCGGTATAGTTTCAGTATCACTCATCATTACAGCCCATTTTCATAACTCTTCTGTCAAGCATTCATCTAAAAAAGATCACATTCTAAGCGGATAACAGCAATGTGCGCGCATTCAATGTCAAAAAATTACCAATAACATGTAACAAATTACGGCTGCGTTGTACTTGCAGCCGTTGTTGAATCGACAACAGGTGCGCTCGTTGCGACATTTACGATTAATGGCTTAGTCGGCGCATTATTCCACTGGATCGCCATGCCGTTGCGATAACGCAAATCGACCGCGGCAACACGGTGCCACAGCTGATGCAAACGATCATTGCCCTGTCCAAGTTCACTTAGACGCTGCAACTTCAAATTGGTTTGTTCTTGATCGACGATCACACGCATACCTGAATCGAAGGCCATAAACCATGTCATTCGATCAGTCAGATACAGCTCTTTTAAGCGCAAACCGAGTGGCGCAAACCATTGATTAATCTTCTGATATTGTTGCATCATGGCAAGCGACTGTGTCTCAGGGCCATGTAGCAGCGGCAAATCGGCATGATTCTCACGTGCAGCTTCAATAAACACCACACCTTGCCCACTGAGCAAACGACCGCTACCCCAACGCGCAACGGGCTGACGCGGAATCACCCGCACCAACAAGCCATCAGGCCAATGTCGTGTCACTGTGACACTTTCGACCCATGACAAGCTCAATGCCGCATCGCGAATCGCAACCAAATCTGCAGTGAAATAATTTTCATGCATCAATGGCTGAATTTTTTGCTGGAGCAAGCGTTGTTCCGTTGCCGAAATCTCGCCTGTGACGATGACCTGTGCCACTGGCGCATTCAGCAACCGATTGACAATGCCCCAGCCGCCCATGCCGCAAAGCACCAATGCAACCACCATTAACAACCAACTACCCCAATCCGACAGTTTTCCACCAAGCGTCTGCTGTGTTTCAGCCTTAGGAGAAAATGGAATGGATCGGGCGGACATCGGTGACTGTGCCATCGTTAATTTATTCTCAGCCCACTTTCGCAGTAGTTGCCACATCAGTTTCCGCAGCGGGACTCAATGTTTGACTTAAAATCGACACGCACAAATCAGCAAAGCTATAACCAACTGCTTTTGCTGCCATTGGCACTAAAGAGTGATCAGTCATGCCAGGTACAGTATTCACTTCGAGCAACCAGAAACGACCTTGGGTATCCTGCATCGCATCGATGCGTCCCCAACCTGTCGCGCCAACCGCATCAAACGCACGCAGCGCCAGCAATTGCAGTTCTTTTTCTTCCAGATCGGTTAGACCAGAAGGAATGCCATAATGTGTGTCATTGCGCAGATATTTAGCTTGGTAATCATAGAACGCGACGTCTTTTGGTGGTTCTAGGCGAATGACTGGCAACGCCTGTCCATTCAGCATCACGATGGTAAATTCACGACCCGTAATCCATGCTTCCGCCATCACCACCGCATCATGGCCGCTCGCTTCGCGGTAAGCTGGTTCTAGTTGTTCTGGTGTTTCTACTTTGCTCATGCCAATGCTTGAACCTTCATGCACAGGTTTAATAATGAGTGGCAAACCCAGTTCAGCAATCACCGCTTGATAATCGGTTTTTTCATCGAGCAAACGGTATGGCGCGGTTGGTAAGCCAATACCTTTCCAAAGCTGTTTGGTACGTGCTTTGTCCATGCCGAGTGCAGATGCCAATACACCTGAACCTGTGTAAGGAATATTCATCCACTCCAGCACGCCTTGAATCTGCCCATCTTCACCGCCGCGACCGTGCAGCACAATAAACGCACGATCATAAATAGCCAATTCACTGATGGCACGAATCGCAGGGTCAAAAGCTTCGGCATCAACGCCTTTTGCCAACAATGCATCCAGTACGGCTTGACCACTTTTCAGTGAAACTTCACGTTCACCTGATGTACCACCAAACAAAACCGCTACTTTTCCAAACTGTTCCATGCTTTTCAAATCCAATGTTTAACCAATGCTTACTGCGTTATTAATACGCCTACCTGTTCCTAACGATCTTTATTGACTTAGCCACTAACCGCGCAATTTATCATGCAAGGACAAGCCCAATCGATGTGTTCTGTGTATATTTTTATAGCCAGACAGCATCTGGCTAAGTTTGACCTGATTACGATTTTACCTGTAGATACAGTTTATGCTGTACCAGATCGTTAGACACTGCGCCGACATTTCCAGCACCTTGTGTTAACAACAAATCACCTGCTTGCAACAAACCTTGCAACACTTGCGGCAATTGCTCATCCACTGGATCGACCAAAATAGGCTCAACCTGTCCACGCGCCCGAATACTACGCGCCAAACTGCGACTGTCCGCACCGACAATTGGTTTTTCGCCTGCTGAATATACTTCCATCAACAGCAACACATCGACATGCGAAAGGACTTCGACGAAGTCTTCAAAACAATCACGCGTCCGTGTGTAACGATGCGGCTGAAACAACATCACTAAACGGCGATCAGGATGACTTTGACGTGCGGCTTTGATAGTGACTTCAACTTCTTTTGGATGATGACCGTAGTCATCAACTAGAAGAACGTTGCCGTCTTGATGAGCAAATTCACCTTGAATTTGGAAGCGACGACCGACACCCGCAAAGCCTGACAATGCGCGGCTAATTGCTGCATCACTGACGCCTTCATCGGTCGCAATACCAATTGCAGCAAGGGCATTCAGCACATTATGCATACCCGGTTGATTGGTGGTGACGGTCAATGGCTCGCGATCACGACGCAATACGGTAAAGCGTGTTTGCATCCCGAGCTGCACCACGTCCACCGCACGAATGTCATTACCTTCATTAAAACCATACGTCAAAAATGGACGACCGACACGTGGTAATAACTCTTGAATATTTGCATCATCACCACACAATACGGCTAATCCGTAAAATGGCAAATTGTGCAGAAATTCAATAAAAGTATCTTTCAACTTCTCGAAACTGCCGCCATAGGTTTCCATGTGGTCAGCATCGATATTGGTCACAATCGCTGCCATCGGCTGCAAATACAAAAATGACGCGTCGCTTTCATCGGCTTCGGCAACCAAATAACGACTCGCACCGAGTTGAGCATTTTTACCCATGCTATTCAACATGCCACCGATCACAAACGTCGGATCTAAGCCCTCTTCTGCCAACATCATAGTCAACAAACTAGTGGTTGTGGTTTTACCATGTGTTCCCGCAACGGCAATACCATGGCGATAACGCATCAATTCACCGAGCATTTCGGCACGGCGAACGAGTGGAATATGCTTTTCAATCGCCGCTTTGATTTCAGGATTTTCGCGGTCAATGGCGGTCGAAACGACCAAGACATTGGCACCATCCACATTGGCTGCATCATGGCCGTAAAACACTTTTACGCCCATGCTTTCAAGACGTAGTGTGTTTTCGCCACTTTTCTGGTCAGAACCTGTGACGTCATAACCTTGATTTTTAAGCACTTCGGCAATGCCGCACATGCCTGCGCCACCAATCCCGACAAAATGAATTCGCCCGATACGACGCATTTCTGGAATTTCGATGAGACGACTGGTTTTACCATTCTTACTCGCAGCTTCTTTTACTGTAGC
>CAYJUB010000074.1:0-8327 GCA_964373145.1 uncultured Moraxellaceae bacterium | reverse complement strand
GACTGATTGCTTTTGATTCGTGTTGCCAAGATATTACGACTCATACGTCATACTCCATGCTACAAAATGCCCTAAAAAACAAATCTCACAGTCGTTTGTCAAAAGTTCATTCTTTGCTCTTATCAGTATATCTATATCTCACACAAAACTTAATAGTAGATTCGTACGTTAATCAGTACAGAATCGTTTTATAATGCACCGACTCTTTTATTTGCTTGGTTCAACATGTCAGCTTCATCAGAAAAAAATACATCGCCTGCTATCGAAACGGTAGAGGCAACTGAACATGCTGCGCCTGAAGCAAAGGTATGTACGGATCCAGTTCCGCTTTTAAAATGGTTACGTCGCGCTGAGTTCATGACCAGCGCGCCGAAACTTTCACTGTGTCCGCCAGATACGGGTTTTGAAATTGCGTTCGCGGGTCGATCAAACGCAGGTAAATCAAGTGCAATCAATGCACTGACTGCACAGAATCAGCTTGCTCGCGCATCCAAAACACCGGGTCGCACGCAAATGATCAACTTCTTTACCTTACAAAACACCGATCAACGACTCGTCGATTTGCCAGGTTATGGCTACGCTGCTGTGCCTGAAGCCATGAAGTTGGTTTGGCAAAAAGAACTCGAAAAATATTTGATTCAACGTACAAGTTTGACAGGTCTCGTCTTACTGATGGATATTCGTCATCCACTCAAAGACTTCGACAAGCAGATGTTGCAATGGGCAAAGTCACGTGATCTCTTCGTACATGTCCTACTCACCAAATGCGACAAACTGAATCGTGGCCCTGCGAATGCCGTACTGCACGATGTCAAAAAGAAATTAGTCGCTGATGGTTTAGATTTCTCAATCCAGCTCTTTTCCGCAATGAAACGTCAAGGTTTAGAAGACCTTGCGTTAGTCATGGGCGAGCGTTTGCGATTTGGCAACATGCCCATCGTTGTGCCTGAAGAGGTTATTGAAGAACCTTCTGCTGATAAAAAGGTGAATATGATGAAAGATTATCGACTGGATGAAATGTAGCAAAATGTAGGGTGCGCACTGCGCACCAGTTCAGATACCGCCATAAATTTGGTGCGCGGTTCACACCTTATAGGCTTTCAAACAGTAAGGTTAATCTCGACAGTAACCTTCACCCATCCGAACGGTTAAGCAATTCGATTTTTCACTCAACCACTTCATGCCAGTTTCACTGCCTGTTGTCGCATGCAGTGATTCTTTCACACCATTGCGTTCGAACTGGATTGCCTCTCCGACTGCGCGACCATCAAAGTTACGTGGGCCATCCAAATCCTGAATCGTCAGCTCATACGTTCCCTTGCCGCCAGCAATGCGTAGAAAAGTGCCCTCGGGGCCATTCCACTGACCTAACCAAAGATCTGTAGGGATGACGCGCTCGGCGCTATTAGTCGTTGCTGGACTGAGTGATTTAGGCTCTACATCACGCTCAGAACAGCCGATGACTAGCAAGGCCAGAGTCATGGGGATCAGCAAAATTTGAGATTTCATAGGATTCACTCTCTGAGGCAATGATAAAATGTAACACTAAGCCATCATTATTGTGTCGTAAAGGTGAAACGGAGAATGAAGATTCTTGAGTACGATAGGGTTAATTTTTCAAGTAGTATGAGCAGATGCACAAAACCCCATCAGGCAATTAAAAAAATTAATGTTTTTACAGCACCCATTTTTTTATAACTTGCAAAACGTTTCTTAAAACAACTTGACGAATCTAAATCATTTTAGTACGGTAGCCACAACAAGGGGAGTAGCTCTTCGTTATATTGCCGTCAACACGAGATCAAACAGCATCTGTTCTATATCTCCGGTCATATAAGTGCTTAGCACGAGCGAGACCTTGCCATCTGGCAAGGCTTGTTGACACCTATTATTTACCCTTACTCGCACTAAACCTGAGTAAACGTGAATCATTAAGCCTTCAGCCAAGATTAGGACTGAGGGTTTTTTTATGACCTCATTTTATGACTGATTAAAGAGGTAGTCTGATGGAAAGTATTGCCAACCCATGGCTATGGGGTGCATTTTTTGCAATCGTTATTGTGATGTTAGCAATTGACTTGTTTATTGTTGGAGGTGGTAAAGAGCACAAAGTCTCCTTCAAAGAAGCGGGAATCTGGTCAATGATTTGGGTCAGCATTACCTTTATATTTGCAGGCGGTATGTGGTGGTATATAGATGAAAGTCTTGGACGAGACATTGCTAACCTGAAAACCACTGAATTTATTACGGGTTATTTTATTGAAAAATCACTCGCCATAGACAACGTGTTTGTTTGGCTGATGATCTTTAGTGCTTTTGCTATTCCTCTACAGTTACAAAAACGTGTGTTGCTTTACGGAATTGTAGGCGCGATTGTGATGCGGACGATTATGATCTTTGTAGGCGCCTGGCTGATCACACAGTTCCATTGGATTTTGTATGTTTTCGGCGCATTTTTACTCTTTACTGGGATAAAAATGTGGTTCGCGGCGGATCATGAATCCGACTTCAATCAATCCAAAGTGGTCTTATGGCTAAGAAGACACTTTAAAATTACCCAAAACTTAGAGGGTGAGAAATTTTTCACTCAAGTCAAAGAGGGAACAAAGTGGGTGCTTTATGCCACACCACTATTCTTAGTCTTGGTTTTGGTTGAAATATCTGATCTTATTTTTGCGGTTGATTCCATTCCAGCCATTTTTGCGATTACAAAAGACCCATTTATTGTATTAACATCAAACATTTTTGCGATTTTGGGTTTACGCGCCATGTACTTTATGTTGGCAGATATGGCAGATCGCTTTGCTTTATTAAAATATGGTCTTGCGCTTGTATTGGTATTTGTTGGGACAAAAATGATTTTGATTGACCTATACAAAATCCCTGTTCTTTTATCGTTGGCAGTGATTGCGACCATCATCACAACTTCAGTGTTATTGTCTTTATATCAAACACGAAAACCATCAGCATTGAAGTGATCTCTCGCGTTCCCATTGTCTAGGCGATGGGAACGTATTCATCAAAAATGCGCAAAACCTGAGTCATGTGCAAAACCTGAGTCATGTGCAAAACCTGAGTAATGTGCAATAAGTCTTATTGCACATTACTCAATCAAAACGTATCCCAGCAATGATTTTCACGTCAAAAAAAGATACTTGCAGAAATTCAAACGATCTCACATCTAACATGGGTGCAATGCGCTTTGGCTTATTTCACCCTACAAAATTACGATCTAACTCCACGAAATCAGCTCTGACTCAATCACAGCAACATCAATACTTTCAGGTGCTAATCCCTGTTGATGACGTTGATACATCTCAACATACGCGGCTTCTAAATGTCGACAAAAGCGAGCGGTATTGAATAGAGGCGATTGTTTTTTATGTAATGCAATTTTGGCTTTTAGCGCGGACAACGTGATGCCATCTGTTGCCAGTTGTAATGCCCGACGCTCGTAATCGACCAAATCATCAGCAATCAGCTCAGGCAATTCGAGAGCCCGCAGTAGACTTCCCGCTACCCGCCCAGCAAAGCTTTTGCCCGTGATCGTTAATAAAGGCAGACCGGCCCATAACGCATCACTTGCACCCGTATGAGCGTTAATTGGCGTCGTATCTAAAAAAAGATCCGCAAGTGCGTGGCGCGCCAAATGTTTTGACGCTGACGTCCGCGGCGCAAAAATCAAACGCTCAGGATTGATCCCTCGTGCTAGAGCCTCGCGCCGCAGATTGACAGCGGCGCCATCATTATCCCCCAATAGCCATAACACGCTCTCAGGCACGGCGTGCAATAAACGCATCCAGATATCGAAAATTGGCGGCGTAATTTTATATTGGTTATTAAAACAGCAAAATACAAACGCATTTTCTGGGAGTTGGGCTTCGCTGCGCGAAGGAATCTCTGGGTCGATCACACGCTTGGAGTCATTCACCTGATAACTGTCAGGTAAGCGCACAACTTTTTCTTGATAATAGGGCGCATCTGAGGGTGGAATGAGGTGATTATCGGCAACAATATAGTCAATAAAATCAGCACCCATCGTGCCAGGATAGCCCAGATAATTGACTTGAATTGGCGCTGGACGATAACTAAAAATAGCAGTGCGGCAGTTTTGAGTAAAACCTTTTAAATCCACCACGATATCAATTTCTTGTTCTCTCAACATTGCAGCGACAGCGGCGTCGCTCACACCAAAGACATCTGTAAACTGGCTAAAAGCCTGACTGAGGCGTTGATGCTTATCATCTTTGTACCCAGCACTAAAAGAAAATGCTCGGACATCGAATTTGTTTTTATCATGAATTTCAAACAGCTCGGCCATTAAATAAGCCGTCGCATGATTATAAAAATCAGATGATAAATAAGCGATGCGAATACGCGGATGCTGGTAGCTCTCTCCCTGCCATAATGGGGACGACTTCGTGGTAAATTTATCGGCAGTATATGCTTGAGAACAAATGAGCTGCGTTTGCGGATCTTCGGATAGGGCGAGGAGTTGGAAAGGTAAAACGGTATGCTGACCAGCCTTGACCTTTTCGAGCAAGGGCGCAAGAGCGGGTCGGTCATGCCAGTCACACAGAGTGTTCTTACACTCCATGAGTGCGCCTAAACAATAATCGCGATTCGGATCAAGCGCCAATACCTGCTGATAGTCGGCACAAGCTTTGTCAAAAAATTGTAGATTTTTATAAGCATTGCCGCGATTGAATAAAGCATCAATATAGCTGGGACTCAGATCGATGGCCAAACTATAACTCGCGATGGCTTCTTCGGTTCGCATTAACCGTTGCAAGACCAAGCCTTTATGAGACAAGGCGGCTGGGTATTGTGGTTTGATTGCTAACGCCTGATCGATCAGTTTTAACGCCGCCTCTGGACGATTAAATTGATGCTGAATCACACCCAACAAATGCAAGGCGTCGGCATGGTTTGCTTGGGTATTGATAATCGCTTTGTATAATCGTTCGGCTGCAATCAGGTCATTTTGCTCATGCAGTTTGAGTGCTTTTTGCAATGCCTGATCAATCGTAAGTCGTTGTGTCGGTGGTGCAGAAGGCAATGACATATCCTTGTTCTTTTTAATCACGAATGTGACGCAGTCTGCCGTAAAACTTATTCGTCTTCAAGCATGACGAACCTGAGTGCAATGCGCTTCGGCTGATTGCACCCAACAAAATCACTCATTAGACGTTCAATACCAATAAGCACCGCAATCTTTACATTTCAGACCCTGCTTATAAAAAAGCAAAGGCAGACCCAATAACATAAAAACCAGAAATGCGGGTTGCTCACCTTTGGTAAAAGCCACCACCTGATCACTTCTACATCGACGACAACAAACAACATCAACGTTTTCATCATCCGTAAAAAATTCATCGACTAAATCTGAAAAATCAGTCTCAAGGATACGGCGTGCTTCATCTAAATCTTCTCGTCTGACGTGAAGCCTCACACCCCCCAGTGCATTGGAATAAAACCAATCCATATTGATCGTGTGTTCATCCGCAACAAATGCGGGTATGCCCGCACTCACTAGACTTGCACGCGCAATCTGAGCCTCATACGGAAAAGAAAATCTTGCAATGACTACTGATTTAGACATCAGACGCCCTAATACTTAACTACTGCGACTTGGCTCTCTCAAGCGCATCAAACCTTCCTGATTGGTGCTAATCACCAACTGCCCATCTTGCCACATGCGACCAAAATTCATTCCGCGCGCACTCGCAGTCACTGTCGCATTCATATCATAAAGTAACCACTCATCCGCACGCGCTGGACGATGGAAATACATCGAGTGATCAATACTCGCCGCCTGCAAACTGGTCGTCATAAAACTCACACCATGCGGCATCAACCCCGTACCCATTAACGAAAAATCCGATGCAAAGGCAATAATCGCCTGATGCAAATTCGGATCATCAGGCAAACGATTTGGCACGCGCATCCAATGCGCACGCTGCGGCGACTCAGGCTCAGGCGCAAATGGATTGGTTGGATTGATTGGACGAAGCTCAACTTGACGCTCACGCATGATGGTTGAGCGCATTTTTGCAGGCATAAATGGCGCGATCATTTCTTTGAGTTCTTGTTCAGTTTTCAGCGATTCCGCTTCAGGCACAACTGGCATCTCGACTTGAAAGTTCAACCCCTCTTCGATCGGCGCAAAGGACACCAGCATGGTGAAGATCACTTTACCGTATTGAATCGCCCTTACTTGGCGACTGACGAAGCTACGACCATCACGCAAACGATCCACTTGATACACGATCGGCGCGGCAATATCACCCGCATTCAAGAAATACGCATGTAAAGAATGCGCTGGACGGCCATCCGTAGTCAAACTCGCCGCACGGAGCGCCTGCCCAAGCACCTGACCACCAAACACCCGATTACCCACGAAGTTACGGCTTTGACCGCGATACAAATCTTCTTCGAGCTTTTCAAGCGTCAGAATCTCAACGAGTTCTTGGGTCAACTGCAATCTGGTTTCTTGAGCGTTTGTCGCCATTACTTCACCTGCACAAATCTATAGAATTTCCAGCATCATAAAACAAAAACACCGCTGAAGATTGAACTGCCCCGTCAGATTAAATTTTCCTTACTCGTGTTAAGGAGAAAAGCAAATCCTCCCCATGAGAATCGCTGATTCGCAAGACGAAGTC
Source organism: uncultured Moraxellaceae bacterium (assembly GCA_964373145.1). GTDB lineage: Bacteria > Pseudomonadota > Gammaproteobacteria > Pseudomonadales > Moraxellaceae > Aquirhabdus. The sequence goes on along the minus strand of CAYJUB010000074.1, from coordinate 1,662 downwards.
TCCTTTTCCTAACGAGGGAGAAAGGCTCTTCCCTTTGCAAATGGGTTTACAGCACGGCTGCACAGGGAGGGATTTTGCTTTTGACTTTAAGAATACTTAACTCAACAAACAAAACCAATACTACAACCATTTCGCGCGTTTGAGTTTAAAATACAGAATGGTCGATCCTAAAACCATGAGAATCATCCAAATAAAATAGCCGTATTTCCAATGCAGCTCAGGCATATTAGCAAAGTTCATCCCATAATAACTGGTCATCAGCGTCGGTACCGCCAAGATACCCGCCCAAGACGCTAACCGTTTGACGATCTCATTCTGACCCACGCCGACGAGTGCCAAATGCGTATCCATCCCAAGACGTAAAACCTCGCTTTGACCTTCAATCGCATCCAGCGTTCCCAGCACATGATCTTGAATATCCCGGAAATACGGAATCGCACTCGTCGGAAAATAAGTCGCCAAATCTTCATGGTCATGATAGAGAAAGTAACCACAAATCTCGCGTAGCGGCACAACCGCGAGTCGCAATTTAATCAACTCTGATTTCAGATCATATAAATAATGCAGCGTGTCTGGGTTATATGTTTTCGAGAAAATATCGCCCTCCAACTCCTCCAATTGCTCACTTAATTGTTGGGTAATTGGGAGGAAGTTATCGACAATAAAATCGAGAATACCGTGCAGAACATAACCAGGACCCATCTGTTTCATTTTTTGCGGATGCCGCTCGCAATGCGCACGAACGCTGCTATAGCTGACCGACGCCCCTTGGCGCACAGAAATCAAAAAACGCTCGCCCAAAAACAAAGCCGTTGAACCAAATTCGATTTTACGGTTCATCAACTGCGCGGTTCGTACCACGACGAACAGCGTCTTTTCATAGCTTTCGACTTTTGCACGAGAATGATTCAGTGCCGCATCTTCAACCGCCAATTCATGCAAACCGAATTCACGTTGCACTTCAGCCAACACGCCACTCGGCGGCTCGAACAATCCAATCCAGACAAAAATATCAGGATCAGCCGCCAAAACCTCGCTGACATCACACAGTGCCAAATAATCCACGCGTAGCCCTGTACTCCGGCTATAAGCGAAACAGTTGACCACGCCCGCACTCTGCGGATTTCCAGAAGTATGTTTAGCAATACGCGAATGTTGTTCTGCAACAATTTCTTCAGGCGTGAGCGGATGGATTGTTGATATTTTCGATGGGCTCATAGCATTCACGACCTAAAAACTTAACAAAATAAATTTAATATTATCAAAGCAATCTATTTCAGAAATCATCTTGAATTGATTACTCGACTCACCCTGTCATATTTCATTATTAGCATATCAATATACGCAGTTGAAATATCATTTCAATAGCCTAAACGCTTTAGATGTCACTTTACTTAAATCTATGGATAAAAGTTAATTTCAGCCATAAAAATCCAACGAATTCCGTTCTAAAATGAATCCAACCTCAAGCCAGTTGTGGCATGATAACGGTTATCTGATTATACGCTTAATGCTAAGAGATTCTTTTTATGTCTAATAAAGCCGGCTCGGGTTTCGGTAATTTTTATCGCCGCGTGTCAGGAAAAATTCTCGACATCGTCGCCAAACCCGAAGTCCTCGGAGTCATTCCAGAAAAACTTCAGTCCTTGTCAGACGCTAACA